>JAJYDD010000096.1 GCA_021777795.1 Pseudomonadota bacterium
CTGTGCCTCCCGTCGGGACGTGCGCGCTGCGGCCTGACGAGCGGCTTGGCTCTCCGTGAGGCGGCCTGAGCATTTTCCTATTGACAGCACGCGCGTCTGCGAAAGATAAGCCGGCCACGCCTCGGGGCTTCCCGAGGCGTTATTCGTCGCGGGGAACCGCGCCGAGGGGGAGTGTCCCGAGCGGCAAAGGGGGCGGACTGTAAATCCGCTGGCTATGCCTTCGTAGGTTCGAGTCCTACCTCCCCCACCATTTTCGCTTTCACCGAAATAGCGGTTTGCGGCGCGCCCCGCGCGGACGTTCCGGCGCGCCCGCCGCCACCAGCATCTTGCGGAATTCGTCGCGCTTCTCGTGGATCGAGGCGATGACGAGGCCCATCGGGACGCCGATGTCGACCAGCACGGCCTCGGAGAGTTGCAGGCTGGCCTCGATCGTCTCCGGCACCGCGTCGGTGACGCCGAGGCGATAGAGGGCGCGGGCGTGTTCGGCGTCGCGGGCGCGGGCGACCAGCGTGACGTCGGGCCGCAGTTCGCGCGCCAGCGTTACGATGCGCTCGGCGCTTTCGGTAGCGTCCGTCGTCACCACCACCGCGCGCGCCCGCTCGATGCCGCAATTGAGCAGAAACTCAGATCGCGAGGCGTCGCCGAAATAGGCGGGCTTGCCGTCCCGCCGGGCGGCGGCGACGACATTGGCGTCGGAATCCACGGCCAGATAGGGGATGCCGTGCACCTCCAGCATGTCGCCGATCAACTGCCCGACGCGGCCGTAGCCGACGAGAATGGCGCGGCTCTCGCTGTCTCCGGGCGGCGCGACCCTGGCTTCGGCAGGGACGTTCTGCGCCCGCCTGCGCGCCGCGAACACACCAAGCGCGCGCACCAAGAACGGGATCGACACCATCGACAAGGCCGCCACCAGCATGACGAGGCGGCCGGCGTCGGCGTCGATCAGTCCGCCGGCAAGGCCGACGCCGACCAGCACGAAGGCGAATTCGCCGCCGGGCCCCAGCGCCAGCGCCACATCGCGCGCGGCGGGGCGGCTGGCGCCGAAGCGGCGCGCCAGCGGATAGAACGAGACGACCTTGAGCGCGATGAAGCCGGCCAGCGCCCCGAACACCAGACCCGGCCGCGCCACGGCCAGCGAAAAGTCCAGTTCCGCACCCACGGAGACGAAGAACAGGCCGAGCGCCAGACCCTTGAACGGCTCGATCGTCACCTCGATCTCACGGCGGAACTCGGTCTCGGCGAGCAGCAGCCCCGCCAGAAAGGCGCCGAGCGCCATCGACAGCCCGCTCGCCGAAGCGATCAGCCCCGCGCCGAGCACGACCAGCAGGCAGGCGGCCATGAAGAATTCGGGGCTGCGGGTCAGCGCCACCGAGCGGAACAGCGGGCGCAGGCCGAGCCGCCCGATGAGGATGACCGCGCCAACCGCAAACGCCGCCGGCGCCACCGTCAGCGCCAGGCGCCAGGCGAAGTTGTGGGATCCGCCGCTGCTCAGCATCGACACCATGAACAGCAGCGGCGCCACCGCGAGATCCTGGAACAGCAGCACCGCGAAAGCGTAGCGGCCGACCGGACCGCGCTGCAATTTGGCCTCCGCCAGCGCCGGCACGACCATCGCGGTCGAGGACAAGGAAAGCGCCGCGCCATAGACGATCGCCGCCGCCGGGGTCTCGCCGATCAGCAACGCCGCCCCTGCGATCAGCGCCGTGGAGACGAGGAGTTGCGCCGGCCCGAGCCCGAACACCAGCCTGCGCAGGCTTTTCAGACGCTCGAACGACAGTTCGAGCCCGATCGTGAACATCAGCATGACGACGCCGAATTCGGCCAGCACGCGGATTTCGGCGATGTCGCTGAGCAGGACGCCCTTCAGCCAGGGCGCCGCAAAGACGAGCTTACCGAGGCCATAGGGGCCGAGCGCCGCGCCGGCCAGCACATAGCCGAGCACCGGGCTGATCTTGAGCCGCATGAACAAAGGCGCGACGATCCCGGCGGTGACCAGGAACAGCAGCGCCTCGCGATAGACCGAAAATTCCTCGTGCGCCTGCAAAAGCCTTCCTCGCAGATTCCCGCCGCGAGTCTTAGGCCAAACGCCCGGTTTGGTAACCCCTGGTGGATTTACGCGGGCGCCTCGCTTAAAGACGAACCGCCACACCGGAGGCCCGCATGGACGCCCACGCCCGTCACCAAGCCGTCGTCGCGATCATGAAGCTCGCGCCCGTCATCCCCGTGCTGACCGTGCGCGACGTAGCCGACGGCGTCGCGCAGGCGCGCGCGTTGGTGGCCGGCGGCCTGCCAGCCATCGAGGTGACGCTGCGCACCCCGGCCGGCCTCGCCGCCATCGCCGAGATCGCCAAATCCGTCCCCGGCGCGCATGTCGGCGCCGGCACCATCATCGAGCCGGAGCAGATCGAGGCCGCCGTCAACGCCGGGGCGAAGTTTCTCGTCAGCCCCGGAACCTCGCCGGCGCTGGCGGCGGCGGCGGCCTCGGCGCCGATTCCGTTTCTGCCCGGAATCGCCACGCCCTCGGAGGCGATGACGCTTCGCGCGCTCGGCTTCCGGGCGCTGAAGCTTTTTCCGGCCGAGGCGGTCGGCGGGGCGAGGCTGCTTTCCTCGCTCTTCGCGCCGATTCCCGATCTCGTGTTCTGCCCCACGGGCGGCATCGACGCCGCCAAGGCGCCGTCCTATCTGGCGCTGCCCAATGTGTTGTGCGTCGGCGGCTCCTGGATGCTGCCGAAGTCGGCGCTGGAGGCGGGCGATTACGGCAGGATAGAGGAAATCGCGCGCGCGGCGGCGGCGCTCAAAGGGTAGGGCGCAAATTTAACCGGCTCGCCCTATCCTAAGCGCCTGCCACGGGATCCCATGCTGAAACCCCTTTACGACCGCCTCATCGCCCTCTCCGAGAGCCGGCACGCGCCTTATGCGCTGGCGGCGGTCGCGTTCGCCGAAAGCTCGGTGTTCCCGCTCCCGCCCGATCTGCTGCTGGCGCCGATGGCGTTGGCGAACCCCAAGCGCGCCTGGACGTTCGCGCTCATCTGCACCGTCGCCTCGGTGCTCGGCGGCATGTTGGGCTACGCCATCGGCGCGCTGCTATTCGACACCGTCGGCCACTGGCTCATCCATTTTTACGGCTACGCGGACCGCGTGGCGGCGCTAAAGCTGGCCTATGCGCGCTGGGGCGCGCTCATCATCCTGGTCAAGGGCCTGACGCCGATCCCCTACAAGCTGGTGACCATCGTCAGCGGGCTGCTCGGCTACAATTTCGCTTTGTTCGTGGCGTTGTCGATCGTGACGCGGGGTCTGCGGTTCTTCCTGGTGGCGGGGGCGCTCAACCTGTTCGGCGACAGTCTGCGCGGCGCGCTGGAACGTCATTTCGCCGCATTCGTCGCCATTTGCGTGGCGTTCGTCGTGCTCGGCTTCGTCATCGCCGCGCACGCTCTGTGAGCATGAGGGCGAATTGAAACTGTTTTCCAAGGATGCGCCGGCGCTGAGCGCGCTGGCGATTGCGGCGCTGGCCTTCGCGACGATCGCGGGCGCGTGGGGCTTCCAATGGGCCGGCCATCCGCCTTGCGATCTCTGCCTGGAGCAGCGTTACGCCTATTACGGCGGTGTGCCGCTGGCGCTGATGATCGCCGCCGCCGCGGCGGCCAAAGCGCCGCGCGCGGCGCTGACGGCGGGCTTTGCGCTGCTGACGGCGATGTTTCTCTATAATGCCGGCTTGGCCATCTATCACTCCGGCGTCGAGGCGAAATTCTGGGTGGGCCCGACGGCCTGCACGGGCGGGGCGCTGGCGCCGGCGGGCGGAGATCTCCTCAAGCAGTTGGAGACGGTCAAGGTCGTGCGCTGCGACGAAGTGGGCCTCCGCGTTTTCGGCCTGTCGCTGGCCAACTGGAACATCCTGATCTCGGCGGCGCTGGCGGCGCTGGCGGCGGCTTCGGGGCTGCGCTCAGCGCGATAGCCTCACGGCGTCGGCGCGAACAGTTCGTGCGGCTTGTCGAGGCCGCGCAGCTCGAAGGCGCCCAGGCTCGGCAGCGTGCTGCAATAGCCGTGCGCGGAGGCGAAATCGTCGGAGACGATCAGACTGAGATCGCGCGCCTTGGCCACCGCCTCGATGCGGCTGACCAGATTGACGGCGGGGCCGATGACCGTGAAATCGACGCGGTCGGCCGAGCCGATATTGCCGTAAGTGACCTCGCCGTAATGCAGCGCGACCACTAGCCGCATCGGCGGCTCGTCGGGCGCGGCTTCCCGCGCCGCAACGGCGGCGAGCGTTTCGCGCGCAGCGGCGATGGCGTTGCGGGCGGCGTCGTGCGCCTCCTGCGGGGTGGCGGCGGGAAAGATCGCCAACACGCCGTCGCCGATGAATTTGAGGATTTCGCCGCCGCGCGCGTTGATGGCGCGCGCCTGGAGTTCGAACAATTCGTTGAGCACGGCGATGACGCGCTCGCTCGGCGCATGATCGGAAAAGGCGGTGAAGCCGCGCAGGTCCGAGGACCAGATCGCCGCCGAGATGCGCTCCCCCTGGCCGCGCCGGATATGGCCGGCGAGCACGCGCGGGCCGGTCTGCGCCCCCAGATAGGCCGAAAGCACGTTCTCAGCGATCTGGCGCTGGGCGCGCATGTCGGCGATCAGCGCGATGTCGCGGGCAAACCCGGTCAGCACGTCGATCTCGGCCTGCCGGAAACCGCCCGGCGCGTCCGAGACATAGGTCATCACATGCGCCTGAAAGCCAAACGGGCTTTCGACGGGAAAGATCAGATAATCGGTGGCGCCGCGCGCCTTGAGGTCGTGCAGGACGGTGAAATCGAGCACCGCGTCGGCGACGTCGAGGCGCCGCCGGATCGTCTTGCCTTCGCCGCGCGCTTGCAGCACCGGATTGTCGGAATAGGGCACGACGTCGAGCACCTCGTGCATAATCATGATCTTGCGGGTTTCGCCGTCGTCTTTCCACCAGTGATAGGTGGCGCCGACGAATTGCGGATGCAGCGTCGAGGTGTTGACGCCGACCCGCAGCAGCGAGACGCCCGCCGCCGTCAGCCGCCACGAATATTCGTCGATCACCTGCGCGAACGACGGCTCGCGCCGCGCCGGCCCGACCAGCCAGCGAGCCACGCCGTCGAGCGTCTCGAATTTCGTGCGCTCGGCCTCCGGAGTGCGGATGACCGAGGCGATGAAAGTCGGGATTGGGTTGAGAACCTCGCCGCTCATCAGAGCCGCTTCAAGGCCCTGCCGAAGCGGTCGAACATCTCGTCGATCTCGGAGGGCGAGATGATGAGCGGCGGGCAGAAGGCGATGACGTCGCCGATGGCGCGGATGATGAGCCCTTCCTCGTGGCAAAGCTGGGCGATCTTGGCGCCGCAGGAGCCCGGCGGGTCGAAGGGCGCCGTCGTCGCCTTGGCGGAGACGAATTCGAGCCCGCCGATGAGGCCGACGCCGCGCGCCTCGCCGACGAGCGGGTGTTCCTCGAACGCCTTCAGCCGCTCCAGGAAGTGGGGCGAATTGCGCCGCACGGCGCCGACGAGATCCTTCTCCTCGATGATGTCGAGGTTCTCCAGCGCCACCGCCGTCCCGACCGGGTGGCCGCTGGCGGTGAAGCCATGCGCGAACACGCCGATCTTGGCGGAATTGTCGGCCAGCGTCTGATAGATCTTGTCGGTGAACATGATCGCGGTCAGCGGGAAATAGCTCGACGTGATCGCCTTCGACACCACCATGAAATCGGGCTCGATATTGTAGGTCTGGCTGCCGAACCAGTTGCCGGTGCGCCCGAAGCCGGTGATGACCTCGTCGGCGACGACCAGAACGTCGTATTTGCGGCAGACCGCCTGCATCTTCTCCCAATAGGTGCGCGGCGGAGGCATCACGCCGCCGGCGCCCATCACCGGCTCGCCGATAAAGGCGGCGACTGTATCCGGCCCCTCGGCCAGGATGGTCTTTTCCAGTTCGTCCGCCAGCCGCGTCGCGAATTCTTCCTCGCCTTCGCCGGGTTGGCCGAAGCGCCACAGGTTCGGGCAGGTGAGGTGGCGCACGAAGGGCAGGGGCAGGTCGAAATCGCGATGGAAATTCGGCATCCCGGTCAGGCTGCCGGAGACTACAGTGACGCCGTGATAGGCCTTCTGGCGCGAAAGAATCTTCTTCTTCTGCGGCCGGTCGAGAGCGTTGTTGTAATACCAGATCATCTTGACGACGAGATCGTTGGCCTCCGACCCGGACGAAGTGAAATGCGCCTTGGCCATGCCCGGCGCGATCGACACCAGACGCTCGGCGAGCTTGACGGCGGACGGATGCGATTTGTGGCTGAACGAATGGTAGAACGGCAGCTTGGCCATCTGCTCGGCGGCGGCCTTGACGAGCCGCTGCTCGCCGAAGCCGACCGCGACGCTCCACAGGCCTGCGAGCCCCTCGATATATTCCTTGCCCTGGTCGTCGTAGACGCGCACGCCTTCGCCGCGCTCGATCATCATCGGGCCGACTTGCTCGTGGCGGCGGGCGTTGGTGGCGGGGTGGAAGTAATAAGCGATATCGCGGGCGGCGAGGGAATTCGGCCGGTCGTTCATCGGGGGGGCCTCCTGGGATGGCGTGGCATTTGCGCCCCGCGCGAGGCGATTGTCCAGTGGGCGCCGAAATTCGGCGGCGCAAGGAATCGTCAACTCCGGCCCGCTACCTGGGGTTGCATGTCCGATGTCGTGAGTTTCGTTCAGGAGGCCGGCCGTAGGTCGCAGACCCTGCGGTTCGAGCCCGACCGTCTCGTGCTGGCCTTCGCCGACGACCGCAGCGCGCGCGAGCTTTCGCTGGCCTATTACGACATCGACGTGAGACGCGCGCGGGCCGGCGAGGTCTCGCGCGCCCGCTGGCCGATTTACGCCGGGTTCGTTTTCACGCTCGCGGCGGCTGTGCCCGAGATCCCGGCGCCGCTGCGCGCGACCTTGGCGACGATGACGCTGGTGAGCGCCGCAGTCGCGTTAGCGACGCGCGGTGGGAACGGGGCGACCCGTTATGCGCTGCTGGCGCGGCGTCGGGGTTCGCAGATGCTGGAAATCTGGCCCGACGCCCAGCACGATCGCATTGTCGCGGAAATGGCGTCGCGCTGGAAAGCGATGCGGCGACGCGCGGTCCGCGTCGATTTCGACGCCGATCCCGCGCACGAGATCGGGCGCTTTGAAGCGCTGCGCGCCCGCAGGGTTATCGACGCCGAGGAATGCGCGGCGGCGATCGCCCGCATCAAGGCGCGCGAACAGGTTCAGTAGGCGCGACGCAGGATCGGCCCGCGCCGCGACGCATAATAGCCCTGCGCCAGCGCCAGCGAGGGATCGTTGTAGAAGCCGGCGAGGCTGAGACCGTTGTCGTCGCGTGCGATCACTTCCATTCGCACGCTGGGGGGCAGGGGGATTTGGCCCGGCGGATAACTGTCGTCCGCCGTCGCGTCCCCCGCGCAATTGAAGTAGTCGCAGGCGGCGGCCGGGGTGGCGCTCGCCGCGAAGGCGACCAGCAAAACGGCGAGTGTCGTTCTCATTCACGGTCTCCCCTTGAAAGCAGGGTCCGAGCTTAACGCGCCGCCATTGCGTTAAGGTCAATAAACATGACGAACAAAATGTTTATGGCCTCAGGCGCAACAGCCCCTCGGCCGCCGGCCGCAGCATCGCTTGCGCCGCGCCAAGCGGCGTCTCCTCATTGTCGAGCCAGGCGGAGACGTCGGCGATGACGACCGGCATGCGGTCGCCGAAGGGCGACAGCAGCGCGTTGGCTGAAGTCGTCAGGATGCAGGCGGTGTCGATCTCGCCGCCGTTGGCGTCGAAATAGGTTTCGTAGAGAGCGGCGAGGCCGAAGGGCGCGCCATCGGCGGCCTCGACCCGCGCCGACTTGCCCGAGCGGCCGGTGTAAAAGGCGTCTGCGGGGACGAGGCAACGGCGGCGCTTGAACGCCGGCGCGAAGCTCGCCTTCTCCAACACGCCTTCGGCGCGGGCGTTGACGATGAGCGGGAAACTGGCGACGTCCTTGACGAAGCCCGGCAGAAAACCCCAGCGCACAAGCCGGAAATGGCGCTCGCGCCCGCTCGTGAAGGGGCGCGACGCGACAATGGCGATGGGCTCGGTCGGCAGGATATTGTTGCGCGGCGGAAAATCCGGCGTTTCGTCGTAGCCAAAGCGGGCGCGCAACAGCGCAGGCGAGGAGGTGAGCGCGTAGCGGCCGCACATGTGTGTCTGGTCGGTGTGTGTGAATTAACTACTCTTAAATGCGGCAGTCGCGGCCGCAACGTAATTTGATTATAGACACTTCATGTCGCTTTCCACGGCCATGTCCTTGCATCTTTTCGGCTCCCCGCAGTCGCGCATCGCCGCGCTCGATTATGTGAGCGAGGCCTTTGCGGAAGCCGTACTCGACGGCGTCGAGGTCGAGACCTTCGCGGAGGCGGCGATCGCGACGGCGCTGCGCGAGCTGGTGGCCGCGCATGGCGAGGAGCGGGTGGCCGACATCGTGCAGAGTTTTCCCGAGCGGCTGCGCGCCGGCGAGTTCTCGTCGCGGGCTCACCAATAGCGCTCGCGTCCCCTTCGTCCTAAAAGCGACCCGCGCGCAAGCCAGGGAGCCAAGGGATGTCGTTCAAAGCGGTGCGGGTGGATAAGACCGGAGCAGGCCAGACGGTCGGCTTCGTGGAGGCCGAGGACGCGGAGCTGATGGACGGGGACGTGACAGTCCGCGTCACGCACTCGACCGTCAATTACAAGGATGGCCTTGCGCTTTCCGGCCAATCGGCGATCCCGCGTAAGTTCCCGATGTTTCTCGGCATCGATTTCGCCGGCGTGGTGGAAAGCTCCGACCATCCCGGCTTCAAGCCGGGCGACGAGGTGATCGCCGACGGCTTCGGCCTCGGCGAGACGCACTCAGGCGGCTATGCGCAGAAAGCGCGTGTGAAAGGCGATTGGCTGGTCAAGCTGCCGGCCCCGTTCAGCCGCGCCGAGGCGATGGCGATCGGCACGGCGGGCTATACGGCGGCGCTGGCGGTCGATGCGCTGGAAGCGGCGGGCGTCTCGCCCGATATGGGGCCTGCGGTGGTGACGGGGGCGGCCGGCGGCGTCGGCTCGGTGGCCATCGCGCTGCTCGCCAAGGCCGGCTGGAGCGTCATCGCCTCGACGGGGCGGGCGTCGGAAGCCGACTATCTGACGCGCCTCGGCGCCTCCGAAATCATCGACCGCAACACGCTGAGCGGCCCGGCGCGGCCGATCGCCAAGGAACGCTGGATCGCCGGCGTTGACAATGTCGGCTCGCATACGCTGGCCAATCTATTGTCGCAGACCCGCTATCGCGGCGCGATCGCGTCTTGCGGGCTTGCCGGCGGCATGGACCTGCCGGGCTCGGTGGCGCCGTTCATCCTGCGGGGGGTGCGGCTCTTGGGCATCGACAGCGTGCAATGCCCAATGGGGCCTCGGCTCTCGGCCTGGGCGCGGCTCGCCCGCGACCTCGACCGCGGGCTGCTCGCCAGCATGACGCAGACGGTCCCCTTCGAGCGCGTGTTCGACGTCGGCGCCGCGATCCTCAAGGGCCAGGTGCGCGGGCGCGTGGTGGTCGAGATCGGCGGCTGAGCGCCCGTCAGGCGGCGAGGGGCGCGAGTTCAGCGTCCTTCGCCTCGCTGATGAGTTCGCGCATGAACTCCAGCTTGCCCAGCACCGATTCGTTGAGCACGAACGGATAGAGGTCATGCTGGCCCATGCTGCGGTTGATCGCGTTGAGCGCGACGGTCAGCGGCGTCCAGGCGTCGACCAGACGCTCCGCGCTCGGCGCGTTGTAGGGGTTGAAGTCGATCTTGGCGGCCTCGGGGTCCGAGACGAAGCGCGCGCGCACGTCGATGCCGTAGCTGCGCGCCGTTTCCAGCGCCTCGACGATGTGCAGGTAATGCGCCCAGGTTTCGGCGAAATCCTCCCACGGGTGCGACGAGGCGTAGGCGCTGATGAAGTGATTGCCCCAATCGGTCGGCGGCCCTTGCTCGTAGTGACGCTTCAGGCTCTGCCCGTAATCGGCGCGCTCGTCGCCGAATACGGCGCGGAACGCTTCCAGCCTGCCGCCGTCGCGCACCAGCCGGTCCCAGTAATAATGGCCGATTTCGTGGCGGAAATGCCCGACCAGAGTGCGGTAGGGCTCGCCGAGCGAAGTGCGCCGCTTCTCGCGTTCGGCGTCGTCGCCCTCTTCGATATTGAGCGTGATGAGGCCGTTGTCGTGGCCGGTCATGACCGGCCCGCCCGAGGGGGCGCCGGAATCGGCGAGGAAGTCGAAGGCGAGGCCGCGCTCGGGATCGTCGACCTTGCTGGGGTGGGGCAGGCGCCAGCGCAGCAGCGCCCGGATGACGAGGCGCTTGGCGAGTTCGATCTTGCCCCAGCGCGCGACGTTCTCCGGTACGGACAGGTCCGGGATCGTGCGATTGTGGCGGCAGGAATCGCAAAGCGCATCGGCGTCGCCGTCCGGGATCAGCCAATTGCAGACGCCATATTGAGCATTGTCGCAGAAGCGATAGCCTTGACGCTGCGCGCCCAAGGCCTCGAAACGCTGCGGCCCGCCCTCCAGCGCGCTCATCTTGAAGCGGTCCTGAAGATAGCCGACGGCGCGCCCGCAGGTCAGACACTGGCTGTTTTCGAAATGGAGGGCCGACCGGCATCCCTGACATTCAAACAACTGCATGGCGGTTCCCATTAAGGAGCGCCCCGGGCAGAAAAACGCCGCTCGGAGCAGGTTCGGCCGGCCTAGGAGGGCGGGAACGAACGAAGCGCCGAGCGGCGAGTCGGGGGCGTCGGGTAAACGGCCTAACGGCGCCTTTGTTCCGGGCGCGGCTTCAGGGCCGAAAGCGCCAAAGCAGGATTTCGCCGCCTCCGTCCGCGCCGGAATCGGCGCCGAGCTGGTTGGCGAGCCCGCGCATCACCTTTTCCGGCAGCGCCATTTCGGCCGGCGCCGCGTCCGATTCGACGCGCAGTTCCACCACGCCGTCGTCTCCGGCCGCCAGCCGCACGCCGATATAGCCGGCCTCGATGGCGCTGAAGGCCGCGATCAGCGCCTCGACCAGCCCGAGTCCGAGCGGAATGGCGCGATCGACCACCAGCTCGCCGCTCCATTCGATGGCGTAAGCGACGCGCTGGCGCGGCCGGCGCAAGCCGCCGATCGCCGCCGCGCAGATCTCTTCGAGAAACGGCTTGGTGGCGACCGGCCGCACGCCCTTCGCCGTCAGCGTTAGCCGGTAGGCGACGGCGA
>JAJYDD010000097.1 GCA_021777795.1 Pseudomonadota bacterium
GTCGCCGTCTCGCAACTCGCGGACGCATTGAGCCGCATCGTCGCCTTCGTCGATCAGTTCGCGCGGGCGCAGCGCGAGCTTGACGCCGAACGCATGGCGCGGCTCGCGCAACGTATGCAGGCGGCCATCGAAATCTTCGGCGGCGGCGGCGCGCGCATGAGCGAAGCGCTGCGGCGGCTCGGCGAAGTCGCGGCCGGCGCGCGCGAAAAACTCCATCGCGCCGGCGGAACGCTAACCGCCAGCGGCGGCGTCGGGCCGGAACTGGCGCAGGGCGAGCTTGAGATCGCCGGCCTCGTCGGCGGCCTCGGCGGCGCGGGGCCCCTTTCGCGGGACATCGACGAATGGCTCGACGAGCGTCTGCGGCCGGCCTATTCGATGGCCGACGAAAGGCGCATCCACGACGCCTTCACCGGCATCGCCCACGCGCCGGAGCCGGAGCCCATCGAGGCGGCGGCCGACGCGTTCATGCTGTGAGGCGGGCGGTCTGGCCGCTCCAGGTCTCCAGCACATGGTCGGCCAGGAGTCCGTAATCGAAGGCGCCGCGCGAGTGCGGCCGGTAGGCGCGCGCCGGCAGGCCGGCGCCGAAGGCTTCCGCAAGCCCGACATCGACGCGGATCGAAGGGAAAATGCGGGCCGGGCCGAAATCGCGCATGAGACGCGCAAGCGTCTCGCGCTGCATGTTGGTTCGCAGATCGACCTGGTTGGGCAGCACGGCGAAATCGGCGAGGCTGCGGTTCATCAGCGTCGCCACCTTGAACAAGGCTTTCGACAGCTTGGCGACGCCGTCGAGCGCCAACGGGTTCAATTGCGTCGGGATCAGCAGCCGGTCGCAGGCGATGAGCGCGGCGACCGTGGTCTCGTCGAGGGTCGGCGACACATCGACGAGGATGTCGTCGTAGCGCCCCGCCAGCGGCCGCAGGGCGTTGAGCAGCGCGCGCGGATCGGCGAAGGCGCCGCTCGGGCGATAATCGGGATCGGCGGGGATGACGTCGACCTGGGGCGCGCGGGTGGGTTGCGGCGCGTCGGGCGCAAAGACGCCGCCCGCGCGCAAGGTCGCATGGGCGGTCGGGCCGCGTCGCGCGGGATCGAGGCCGAGCCCAAGCGCCGCGTGGCCCTGGGCGTCGAGATCGACGACGAGTACGCGACGATCTCGGCGGCCGAGTTCGGCGGCGAGATTGACGGCGGTCGTCGTCTTGCCGACGCCGCCCTTGCGGTTGGCGATGGTTATCACCTGCGCGGTCATGGCGCTTTCCTCGACGCCGCGATTCGGCGCCGCGCCCAGCGTTGACCGCGAAGCTTGCCCGCGCCTCACGCCGCCGTCATGAAGCCCGCGAAATAGGCGGCCAGCGCGTCGTAGGCGTCGAGCGGCAGCACCTCGCCGACATGCTGGTCGGGCCGCACGACGATGAGCGCGCCCTGGTCGCGATCGACGCCGCGCAGGTCAAAGATGTCGGCCTTCGGGTCGGCGCAGAACATCTTCTCGTAATCGCGCAGACCCAGCCGCCCCTTGGCCGGCAGCAACAGCGGCGGCATCGCCTCCAGGCGCAATTCGCGGTGACCTTGTGGGAACACGGCGCGCAGGTCGATGACGGAATCGATGTCGGCGCCCTTGGGGGTGTGGCGGCGCAGCGGCGAGTCCTCGGCCTCGGCCAGGAACGCGCACAGCCCGCGCAGCTTGGCGGCGGGATCGCCGCGCCCGGCGAAGGCGATGAGGCGGAAACGGCCATCGGCCTTCAAGACCTCGCCCAGTTCCAGCGCCTTGGCGTCGGCGAGCCGCACGACGGGGGCGGAATGGAAGCGCGTTCCGACCACGAAACCCGTCGCCAGCGCCTGATGCGCGCCGGCGCCGGTCAGCGCCGAGGGCGCGTAGCGCGTCATCACGCCAGCGGTATAGCGCCCGTGCTGGACGAAATAGGCCTGCAACTCGGCGGGATCGACGCCGTTCGGCGTCTGCGGCGATTTCAGCGGCGCGGCCATCATGGACGACCATTCGCGGTCGAAATCGATGAGCTTTTGCGCGATGGCGCGGCGCTCGGCCGAATAGGTCGCCAGCAGCGCGGCGGGCGCGCGGCCGCGCAGCACGGCGGCGAGCTTCCAGCCGAGGTTGAAGCCGTCCTGCATCGAAACATTCATGCCCTGGCCGGCCTTGGCGCTGTGGGTGTGGCAGGCGTCGCCGGCGATGAAGACCCTGGGGTCGCGCGCCCCCGAGGCGTCATCGAAATGATCGGTCAGCCGCTGGCCGACCTCATAAACCGACCACCACGCGGTCTCCTTGACCTCGAATTTGTAGGGCCGCAGCACGCGCTGGGCGGCGCCGATAACATCATCGAGCGTGACCGCGCGGGCGCCGCGCCCGGTGAAGGCGTCCATCTCGACATAGATGCGCACGAGATAGCCGCCCTCGCGCGGAATGAGGATGATGTTGCCCTCGCGCTCGGATTGGATGACGCATTTCTTGCGAATGTCGGGGAAATCGGTGACGGCGAGCACGTCCATCACGCCCCAGGCCTGATTGGCGAAATCGCCCTGGAGCTTGAAGCCGAGCGCCTCGCGCACGGCGCTGCGCGCCCCGTCGCAGCCCACGACATAGCGCGCCCGCACCGTCTCGACCGCGCCCTTGTGATCGAGGCGCGCGGTCACGAAGTCCGCGCCGATGTCGAGGCCGAGGAAGCGGCGCGCATAGTTCGGCGTCAGCCGGTTGGGCGAGCGGGCCATCACGTCGAGCAGGAAATCATGGACGCGCGCCTGATTGAGGATGACATGCGGATAGGGCGACAGCCCCTCCTCGACATCGCGCACGACGCCGTGGCGGGTGATGTCGCCGCTGGGCGCCGGCTTCCAGAACGCCGTCTCATTGACCCAATAGGCCTCGCGCTCAACCCGCTCGCGGATGCCGAAGGCCTCGAACATCTCCATCGAGCGGCAGGCGACGCCGTCGGCCTGGCCGAGTTGCAGCGGGCCGGGCTTCTGCTCGACGATGCGCGTCCTGATGTCCGGGAACGCCGCCAACTGCGCCGCCAACGTCAAGCCCGCCGGGCCGCAGCCGACGATGAGCACATCGACCTCGGCGGGAAGCGCGTCCGTATCGGCCAGCATGCCGGGGGCGGAATTGGGATCGCTGAGGTCGGGATCGCCCGCCCGGAAGCTGTCGAGATGGAACTGCACGGCGTTTGCTCCTTGGTCCTCGTTGGGTGATTGACAGCATACTGATAATCAGTATGCTGTCAATACCCCGCATGAGGCGCAACGCATGTCCGACAAGCCCGGTTTTTTGGCCCGCCGATTTCAGCAGATCGCGGTCGCGGTGTTTCATGCCGAGGTCGCGGCGGCCGGTTTCGACCTGACGCCGGTGCAATATTCGGCGCTGACGGCGCTCCGCGCCCATCCCGGCGTCGATCAAGCCACGCTGGCGGGCCTCATTGCCTTCGATCGCACGACGATGGGCGGCGTCGTCGATCGCCTGGCGCAGCGCGGTTTGTTGACCCGCAAGCCGCATCCGACCGACCGGCGCGCGCGGACGTTAGAAATCACCGCCGCCGGCGCCGACCTCCTCGACCGCGTCGAACCCGCCGTGCAGCGCGCGCAAGAAATCATGGTGAGCGGCCTCGACGCGGCGGAGGCGGCCGAATTCCTGCGCCTGCTGCGCAAGGCGGTCGAGGGCTGCAACGCCTTGAGCCGCGCGCCGTTGACTCCCGCGTGAGCCGACGCTCGGATCCCAGGCGATAGGCTTTGGGATCTTCAGTCAAGCCTCGCGACGGCTCGCAATTCGCTTGCTGTCGCAGTGGGAAAGCCGAAATAGGCGAGATAGCGCGGAATCTGCTCGAACAGCATGTCGAGCCCGATCTGGGTGCGGCAACCACGGGCCTGCGCAGCGGCGAGGAAAGGCGTCCTCTGCGCTTTCAGCACGACTTCGCCAACATAGGTCTCCGGCGCGAGCCGGGAAACGTCGAGCGGCAGAGGGTCGTTTTCAGCCATGCCGAGCGGCGTGGCGTTTACCACGAGGTCGAAGCCGGCGGGATCGTTGACGCCGAGCGCGATCTGGAGCCCGGGATATTGCGCGGCGAGCCGCGCGGCCAGCGACTCCATCGCCGGCAAGCGCAGATCAAAGACGCCGAGCCGCGCCACGCCGGCTGCGGCGAGCGAAGCGGCGATCGCCGAACCGACGCCGCCCGCGCCGACGACCAGCGCCGCCCTGCCCTCGATCTCGGCGCCGTTGCGCCGCGCGCCAAGCACGAACCCGTCGCCATCGAACATCTCGCCGACGAGTCGGCCGTCGTCGTCACGGCGCACGGCGTTGCAGGCGCCGCAGATCTTGGCTGTCGTCGAGACGTCGTCGAGCAGGTCGATGACAGCAGCTTTATGCGGCATGGTGATAAGCGCCCCGGCGAAATTGGAGAACGCGCAGATGGCGGGAAAGGCGCGCGCGAAATCCGGCGCCCGCACGCCCATCGGCACCACGGCCGCGTTGACGCTTCGGCTCGCAAACCACGGATTGTAGATCAATGGCGATTTGAATGTCGTCGTGGGATAGCCGACATGGGCGATGATGCGGGTGTCGCCGTCAAGCATGGTGTCTCTCAAATCGCCGCCACCGCTACGATGCGCGCCTCCGCTTCGTCGAGATTGGCCTGCGCGGCGAGCCGGGCCGGCGTGTTGGCGGCGCCGAACAGGTCGTAGCCGCGTCGTTCGACGATTTCGAAAAAGAAACGGTTGCGGAAGGCGCGCGTGTAAACGTGCAGGAACTCGCCCTCCTTGACGCGGTCATAGAGGACGCCCAGCGCGCGCAGCCGCTCCAGCAAGTCCGGCGCGATCTCGAACCGCGTCGCCAGATCGTCGTAGTAATTATCCGGGATCGGCAGGAACTCCACGCCACGGCCGCGCGCGGCCTCGACTGCGGCGAAAATGTCGTCCGTCGCCAGGGCGATTTGCTGATAGCCGGCGCCGCCGAAGGCGTCGAGAAAGCGCGAAACGCCGGTCGCGCCGCCGTCGCCGATGTTGAGCGCGATGCGCAACGCGCCGTTCGGGCTCCGCAGCGAGCGGCTGTAGAAGGCGCCGTGCGGATCGGCGATCTCCACCTGCGGCTCGGCGAGAAGCCCGAGCACCGTCTTGTAGAACAGCGACCAACTGAGAAATTCGCCGCGCCGCACGACGTTGGACAGATGGTCGATGCGCGTCAGAGGGCCGGCCGGCGCCTCGACATCCGACACGAAATCGTCGCGCCAGTCGGGGCCCTTGTCGTCGACGAAATAGATCAGGCTGCCCTCGACACCGCCGACTGCCGGGATGAGCTTCTCAGCCGGGCCGATGCGCCCGGCGTGGGCGGGAACCTCCATCGCCCGCGCGCGCTCCATCGCGCGCTCGACGCTGTCGACCTTGAGCGTCAGCGCGCAGACCGAGGGGCCGTGCAGAAGCTGGAAGGCGTGCGCAAAGCCCTCCTTCTCGCGGTTGATAACCAAATTGACGCCGCCTTGGGCGTAAAGATCGACCATCTTGCTGCGATGTCGCCCCGTGCAAACGAAACCAAGCCCTGCAAACAGATCCGCCAGATCAACGGCGTCCTTGCCGGAAGCGGCGAACTCCAGAAAATCGGGCGCCAGAACCTCCGGCGCGCGCGGCGGCGCCGCGAAGCCCGCCACCCCGCGCGCGGCCAAGGTCTCTCCCGCCGCGCGCAGCGAACGCATGCCGTCGACGGCGATCGAGGCCGCAGAGGCGCCGCGGAACTGCTCGTTGAAGATCTCGAGCGACACCGGGCCGGCATAACCAGCGCGCGCCACGGCTTCGAGATAATCGACGATGGGGTAGTCGCCCTGACCGGGATAGCAGCGATAGTGCCGGCTCAGCGACAGCGGGTCCATCTGCAACGCCAGCGCGTCGGCGACCTGCACGAGCGCGATGCGCTCGGCCGGCAGATCGGCGATCGGCGCAATAGGGTTGCCGCGCGCGCAGATGTGGAAACTGTCGAGCACGACGCCGAGATTGGCGCGGTCCGCCTTGGCGACGATGTCTGCGGCCGCCGTCCAGTCCTGAACGTGGCGGCCCCAGGCCAGCGCTTCATAGCCGATGCGCAGACCGTATTGGCGCGCGAGATCGGCGAGTTCGGCGAGATCGGCGACGATGCGCTCCGGCTCGCCCGAGGCGTCCTCGGCGACGCTGGAGCACAGGCAGAGCAGCGGCGCGCCGAGATCGCGGGTCAGTTCCAATTTGCGCCGGGCGCGCTCGAAATTGCGCGCGCGCGCAGGCCCTGTCGCGCCCTCGAAATCGCGCAGCGGCTGCAAGGCGACGATCTCCAGCCCGAGATCGGCGGCCAGGCGCCGGGCGTCGCGCGCCTTGCCGGGAAAGAACGTCAGATCGTTCTCGAACAATTCGACCGAGCGAAACCCCGCCCGCGCCGCCGCCGCCAGCTTGGTCTCCAGGCCGCCGCCGAGGCAGACCGTAGCGATCGACCATCGCATCATGTTGAAACCTCTCCGTCCGGCGCGGACCCACTATAGCGCGGCCGGCGCATCAGGAAAAACCAGCTTGCGACATGAGCGCCAGCGCCGCCGCCACGCGCGGCGCTCGATCCGCTCGCCCCCGGCGTCGCCGCCTCACGAGGGCGCGCCCGCTCCGGCGCCGGCCGGCTCGTCCTCAATGGCCCCGCCGAGAAAAAGGCGGCCGACGCGGGGATCGGCGAGCAATGCGGCAGCGCGGTCGTGCAGGCGCGTCTGCCCCAGTTCCAGCACCAGCCCATAGTCCGACATGGCGAGCGCCGCCTTCGCGTTCTGCTCCACCATCAGCACCGTGACGCCCTTGTCGCGCAGCCGTCGCAGGGTGAGAAACACCTCCTGAACGAGATTGGGCGAAAGACCGATGGAGGGCTCGTCAATCAATAGGAGCTTTGGATCGAGGATCAACGCGCGCGCGATCTCCAGTTGCTTCTGTTGGCCGCCGGAGAGCGAGACGGCTTTCTGCCGCTGGCGCTCGCGCAGCATCGGGAATTGAACCATCACCTCCTCGATACGCGCCTTCACCTTGGCCTGATCGCTGGCGGTGACGCCGCCCAACTCCAGATTGTGCCACACCGAAAGCTGCGGGATCACATTGCGGCCCTGCGGCACATAGCTGACGCCCGCCTCGATCATCTGGCGCGGCGAGAACCGCGTCACCGCCTTGCCGTCAAGCCGGATTTCGCCGGAATGGATGTTGAGCAGTCCGAAGATCGCCTTGAAAACGGTGGACTTGCCCGCTCCGTTGGGGCCGATCACCGTGGTGATCGAGGCGCGCGGGATGGAAAAGCTAACGCCGTTGAGGATGGTGATCTTGCCGTAACCGCCGTGGACATCCTTCACTTCCAGCACGTCAACCTCCCAGATAGGCGTTGATGACGGTCGGATTGGCGCGTATCTCCTCCGGCGGCCCCTGCGCGATGATGCGCCCTTCCGCGAGCACGATGATGCGCGTGCAAAGCGACATCACGAATTCCATATTGTGTTCGATGACGACGAAGGTCGTTCCGTGCTCGCGGTTATAAGTGAGCAGCCGCTCCTTCAGCCCGGCGAGCATCGTGAGATTGACTCCTCCTGCGGGCTCGTCGAGCAGCACGAGGCTCGGCCCCGCCATGAACGCCATCGCGGCGTCGACCAGCTTCTGCTGGCCATAGGACAGCGAACCCGCCATCTCGTCGCGCAAATGTCTCAGGCGGAAGAAGTCGATGAGTTGGTCAGCCTGCGCGGTCAGCCCCGCGTCCGGCTTGCCGAACAGGCGCGACAGCAGCGTGCCGGTATGCTCCTGCCCCGCCAGGATGATGTTGTCGAGCACCGACATCTGCGGAAACACCGAGAGCTGCTGGAACGTGCGGCCGACCCCGAGCTTGTTCAACTCGCAGGCGCGCCGGCCTGAGACGGCGCGGCTGTTGACATGCACTTCGCCACGATCCGGCCGCAGTTGGCCAAGGATGCAATTGAACAGCGTCGATTTGCCCGAACCGTTCGGCCCGATGAGGCCAAGGATCTCTCCCGCGCGCACCTCGAAGCTGACGCCGTCGACGGCGCGGATGCCGCCGAAGGTTTTGGAAATGTCGCGCACGGCAAGGACGGGCGCGCTCATAGCTGGGCGCCGAGTTTGAGGTCAGAGCGGGCGCGCTTGGGACGGAAGCGGTCGACGACGCGGCGGCCGAGGCCGATGAGCCCCGTCGGGCAGAACACCATCAGCGCGATGACCGCCGCCGCGTAGATCATCAGATAATAACCTTCCGTGAAGCGCAGAACCTCAGGCAGCAGGATCACGACGCCGGCCCCCAGCAGCGGCCCGAAGAAGGCGCCGGCGCCGCCGACGACAACCATCAGCAGCACGCGCAGCGACTGGTTGAACGCGAACGAATTCGGCTCGATATATTGCACCAGCGGCGACATCAGCGCGCCCGCGAACCCGCCATAGGCCGAGCCGATGGCGAAAGCGATC
Organism: Pseudomonadota bacterium; assembly: GCA_021777795.1. Lineage (GTDB taxonomy): Bacteria > Pseudomonadota > Alphaproteobacteria > Rhizobiales > Beijerinckiaceae > Roseiarcus. Next base: position 8,440 of record JAJYDD010000097.1, read on the forward strand.
AGCGTGATGCGCCGCGTGTCCACCCCGAGGCTCTCGGCGCGGATGGGATTCTCGCGCAGCGCCTTGAAGGCGCGGCCCCAGGGCGAGCGCACGATCCCCCACATTGCGACCGCAGCGAAAACGAAAGCGACGAGCGTGAAATAGTAGAACGGCAGGTTCTTGGCGGTGTCAAAGCCCCAAAAGTGCGGGCGCGGCAGGCCAGACAGTCCATAGGAGCCGCCAGTCAGCCATTCCTCATTGCGCGCGACGAGAAAGAACAGTGTGTTGAAGGCGAGCGTGACGAAAGCGAGGAAATGCCCCTGCACGCGCAAAGCCGGAAAGCCCAACGCGAGGCCGACGACGAAACAGAGCGCTACGGCGGCGACGGCTGCGATCAGCCAGGGAACCCCGGCCATAGTCAGCAGCGCTGCCGTGTAGGCGCCGATCCCCATGAACGAAGCCTGCGCCAGCGAAATCTGACCGGCATAGCCGAGCGTAAGGTTGAGACCGATCGCCGCAGTGGCGAAGATCAGCCAGGAGGAGAGCAGATATACGATGTAATGGGTCTGCCCGATCGGCGCTGCGATCAACGCTGCGAGACCGAGCGCCAGAAGAGCGAGCGTCGCCCAGGTCTTCATCACACCTTCCTCCCTTCATCGACGCCGAGCAACCCCTGCGGACGCCAAAGGATGATGATGATGAGCAGCACAAGCGGCAATGCCGCGCGATATTCAGTCGTCACGTAAGTCGCGGTGAGATTGTCGAGCACGCCGATCAGCAGGCCGCCTGCGAGCGCGCCGCGGATTTGGTTGAAGCCGCCTACGATGGCGGCGATGAAGGCGACGAGCCCGAGGGTCTCGCCGTTGGAGAATTTGGCCAGATAGATCGGCGAGATGAGAAAAGACGCGAGCGCGGCGAGCGCCGCATTGATGAGGAACGTGTAAAGCGTCATGCGCTTGATGTCGACGCCGAGGATTTGCGCGACGCCAGGGTTTTGCGCGCACGCCTGCATGCAACGGCCGGTGCGGGTGCGGTTGAGAAAGAAGGTGAGCCCGGCGACGACCGCGAGCGCGACGACGAGGTTCATAACGTCCTGAACAGATACGATGGCGCCGTCCCAATTCATTGTCGTTTGCCCGAACAGACTGGGAAACGGCTGCGCCTCCGCGCCGTAGAACTGCTTGACCCCTTCCTTCAACAGGATCGAAAGCGCCATCGTCGCTATAATGAGCGGCATGCCGCCGTTCGGCAGCATCGGCTCGACCACGATCTTCTTGAACAGCACGCCGAGCACGAGCAGCGCGGCGGCGAGGCCGAACAGAAGCGACAGCCAAAGCGGCAAGTGCAGCCAATGCAGGCCGATCAGCACGAAAAACGCCGGCAGCATGACGAATTCGCCCTGAGCGAAGTTCACGGTCTGCGCCGCCTGCCAGACCAGCGTGAAGCCGATCGCAGCCAGCGCATATATGGCGCCGGTCGACAGGCCGGAAAGCAAAACTTGCAGGAATTGGGACATGAGGGCGCCCACGCGCGCGGCGGCCTGTCCGGCCGCCCCTAAAGCTGAAGTCAGTTGGCGGGGACGGTTCCGATCACAACCTGCTTGCCGTCCTTGACCTGCGTCATGAAACTCTCGCGGCTCAACTCGCCGTTCTGATCCCAGGATGTCGTCAGCAGCATGTGAGGATAGGTCTTCGCGTCGAGCGTCAGGCCGTGCAGCTTGTCGGCAAGCGCCTGCTTGTCAAGCTTGCCAATCATCTGCGTCGCGTATTTGATCGCGTAGACGCCGATGTAACCCTTGATGCCGTTGTGATCGGTATCGCGGTGATAGCGCTTCTTGAACTTGGCGACGAAGTCCTGAATGGCGAGAACGGGCGCTGAGGTCGCCAGACCGACATGGGCGTAGGCGCCTTCGGCGGCGCCGCCGGCAAGGTCGATGACTTTCTGGCCCGTCAAGGTCACTTCGCCCACGAGAGGGACAGCGAGTCCTTGCTTCTTGGCCTCCTTGAGGAAGCGCGCGTCCTCTTCCTCGTTCACGTAGACAAACACCGCCTGAGCGCCCGCTTGCTTGATCTTGGAGACGTCGGCGGCGAAATCCGCCTGCCCCTGCTCGCTCGGCACGTCGGCGACGAGAGCGATCCCCGCCTGTTTCATCTGTTTGACGAACACGTCGTGGCCACCCTTGCCGAAATCGTTGTTGACCCATTCGATGGCGATCTTGGTTGCCTTCAACTGGTTCTTGAAGAATGGCGTCAGGGCCGGCACGCCTTTTTCCGAGCCTGAGGAGGTGCGGAAGATGTAGGGATTATGCCGCTCGGTGATGTTGGGCGCCTCCGCGCCGGTGAACTGCGGCACGCCCGCCTGCTGCGCGATCATCATGTTGACGATGGTGGAGCCGGAATAGATCGTGCCCATGATCGCATAGGCGCCGGAATCGATCGCCTTTTGCACCAGCGCGCGCGAGGTTTGCGGGTCGGTGCCGGTGTCCATGTCGGTCATCTCAATCTTCTTGCCGAGAATTCCACCGGCGGCGTTGATCTCGTCAACCGCCATATGGGCGCCGTCATGAAAGTTCGTGCCGGCGACGGCGCCAGCACCGGAGAGTTCGCAGACGCAGGGAATCTGAACAGATTCGTCAGCGCGCGCCACGGCTGGAACAACTACACTCAGAGCGAGCCCAAACGCGCCGATCGCGAGGATATTTCCTGCGTTCATACCTATCCCTCCCTCTCATATTTCTTCACGCCCGCGATTGCCCGTCACTGGACCGCCTAGGGCGC
>JAJYDD010000098.1 GCA_021777795.1 Pseudomonadota bacterium
GTCAAAGGAGCTGAGGGTGTAGATAATAGAACGATCGTTCTAAAACAACCGTCGAAAGATCCTCGCGTGAGCCAGCCGCATCTCCTCTATTTCGCCGATCCCATGTGCTCATGGTGTTGGGGCTTTTCGCCGACAATGGCCGCCATCGAGGCGCGCTTTGGCGCGGCGCTGCCGATCCGCCTGGTGCTCGGCGGGTTGAGACCGGCCCAGACGCGGCCGATGCGAGAGCAGGACCGGGCCGAGACGCGCAGCCATTGGGAACATGTGCGCGACGCCTCCGGCCAGCCGTTCGACTTCGCCTTCTTCTCGCGCGAAGGCTTCGTCTACGACACCGAGCCGGCCGCGCGCGCGACCGTGGTCATGCGCCGTCGCGGCCAGGAGGCGGGCCTTGCCGCGCTGAAGCGGCTGCATCGGGCGTTCTACGCCGAGAACCGCGACGTGACGGACACGCAGGAGTTGACCGCGATCGCGGCCGAACTCGGCTTCGACCCCGAAACGTTCCGCGCCGATTTCGAAAACGCCGTCGAGGAGACGCGCCAAGATTTCGCGTTCTCGCAAGGGATTGGCGTGCGCGGCTTCCCGACCCTCGTCGCCGGCAGCGGTCGCGACAACCGTTACGCGCTCGTCACCAACGGCTACCAGCCGCCGCAGCCGATCCTTGGCGCGCTCGAAAGCTGGATGGCGGCAGGCTGCGAGGTCTGATCCGCTAACCCGAGAGGCTCCGCTCATGTCTGCTACCCTGCCCCGCCGCCGTCCCGAGGCGATCCCCGCGCTGCACCCGGTTCCCGAATATCTCGCGAGCGGCGAGCGCAAGCGCCGGTATGAGGAGATGAAAGCTGTGTTCCAGACGCCGTGGATGGGCGTCATCACGATGGCTTACGCGCATTACGAGACTTTCTACGGCGTCTTGTGGGACGGCGTGCGCGACCTCTGCGCGAGCCGTGCCTTCGTCGAGGCGGCGCAAAACCTGCGCGCCTTCACGGACGCACAAGCCGCCACGCTCGCGCCGCCGCCCCTGCTCACGCGCTTGACCGCGCTCGGCTATGCGCCGCGTGAGATCGACGACATCCGCGCCATCGTCGAGGTGTTCGCGCACGGCAACTTCCCCTATCTGCTGCTGGCGACGCTGACGCGCCGCCTGCTCGAAGGCGGCGAATTCGGCGTCGACGCGCCCGTGGCGCCTTTCGTCGGCCGTCACGCGCCGGACGTGCGCCCGCCCTTCGTGCTGATGGAGGCGCATCACGCGGACGCGCCGACGCGCGCGCTCTACGAGGACGTGAAGGCGAGGCTGAAACTGCCCTTCGTCAACACCGACTATCGCGCCTTCGCCCGCTGGCCGAGCTATTTCGCGCTCGCCTGGGGCGATCTGCGCGCGGTTGTGGGGACGCCCGCGCACGAGGCCGCCGCGCTGGCGATCCACGACCGCGCCGTCGCGCTGGTTGACGCTCTGCCCAACCCCGACGGCCTCACCTCAGCCGCTTTGCGCGCCGCCGCCGAGCGCGACGCGCCTTTCGCGGAGGTTCAGGAAATGGCGCGGCTGTTCCAATGGTTGTTGCCGGGCCTTGTCGCCAATGTCGCGTTCTTCCAGAGGCAACTTGCAGCATAGCGGCGCAGGCGCGGCTTGCGCGCCGACTGCGGAAATATTTCTACGTGCACGCGAACCCGATCACGCTTGCGGCTCCTCTTGTCGGTAGCGAGAACGCATCGTCCTCGCTTGGATGCTTTCGACAGGGGACCTCACATGAAGATCAGCAAATCCTTGGCCTCGCTCGCCGTTCTCACCGCCGCCGTGACCGCATTGCCGCCGGCGGCCTTGGTCGCCAATGGCGCGATGGCCAAGTGCAGCCCGGCGATGATGAAGAAATGCGGCCCCAAGCATGGCATGAAGATGCACCATTACGCCCGGCGCCATCACGCGATGGCGAAATGCGGCGCCAAATGCGCCCCGAAGTGCGCGCCCAAATGCGCCCCGAAGTGCGCGCCCAAATGCGCCCCGAAGTGCGCGCCCAAATGCGCGCCTAAGTAAGCTCCGTGGCGGAGCGAAGGCTGCCGGCGCGAAGCAGCGCCCGGCGTCTGATCGATATTTATTCGCGGCTCGCCGAGCGCCGCGAACATCTCTTTGCGTCCGTTCTCAAAGGACGGGCGCCGAGCCAATGGGAACATTATCCTGATGGCGACGCGATCGACGTCGGCAACGGCTTTCAATGGTTCTACCATTCCCACTCCGCCGAGGACCGGCCCGGCGCGGCGGAGCATGGGCATGTTCACCTGTTTGTTCGCCGCGACAGGTTTGCGCAATTCGCGAGGTCAAAAGCTGAGGCCCAGTTTTCGCGGCTGACGCATCGCAACGGGAGACGCGCGAAAACCCGGCATCTCGTCGCCGTCGCCTTCGACCCTCACGGGCTGCCGACGCGATTGTTCGCCGTCAACAGTTGGGTGACCGGCGACCTGATGGCGAGCGCCGCGGCGACCGCCGCGCTCCTGGCGGACATCCGGCTTAACACTGGTTTCGCCGAGGTCGATGGCGTCCTTGAAGCCGTCTGCCGTCTGTGCGGGCGCGAGATCGACGCGCTTCTGACGGATCGGGATCGCGCGCTCAGCGGCTGCGCCGGCCCGAACGTGCTCGAAGACCCTGCGTTGGAGGCGCTATCGACCGTGGAGATAGACCTCGACGGGAAGCTCGGCGCCTATTCGTGACGAATGCGCTTGAAAGTCAGTCAAGCCGGGCGCGCAGACGCCGCCGGCGCGCCCTCCGACTGCGCGCCTTCGGCCAACCACTTGAGCGCGTGAAAATCGAACCCCCGCTCCAGGGTCGGCTTGACGATCTGGAAATAGGGCGAAGCGTCGAAATCGCGAGGCGTGAACAGCGAGTGATGGCGCACCCGCCATTGCTCCTGCAACGTGTCGCGCATCTCATCGTCGTCAACGCGTCCGTTCTCCATGGCCGGCAGGATGGGGTAGCGGATGGTCTCGAAGGCCTCCGCGAGCAATGTCGAACAGATGGCGCGGGTGGGATCGCCGCTGCCCAGCGCGATCATGCGGCGGCGGAAGCGCACCGGCACCGGCGGCGTCGGCAATAGATAGCGCGCGAGATCGACGACGTTCTTCAGATCGTAGCGCCGCCCGATCTGCGCAATGGCGAACCGGATGAGGCGATCGCGTTCGTCGGCCGAAAGCCCGACCGGGCGGCAGATGCGGGTATGCAAATGCGCGTATTCCTCGAAGCCGGCGCCGCGCACGCCCTCGACGAGATCGGCCTCGACGAAACAATGATGGGCGTCGGCGAACCCCGCCTCCTGGCCGACATAGAGCGCCGCATGCGACCACGTCGATTGCGTCAGATATTTGATCGCGACGCTGACGCGCGAGACGCCCTCGACCAGCAGCACGTCGCCCGGCCGCAGGCAGCCCGCCAGCGCCTCGGGCGGCGTCGGCGGATTGACGCTGGCGTGAGGCCGCGCGTCGCTGAGCCAATGGGCGAGCGCCTCGCCGATGCGCGTCAAAGACCAATGCAAGCGGCCCTCCTTTGCTGACGCGACCGTCAGAGGGCGCGCGGTGGAATTTGGCAAAATCCTTGCGCCGGCACATCCAACGCGGCGTTGAATTTCGACGACAGATTCTGGAACGCCACGAGACCCGTCAATTCGACCAGCGCATCTTGGCTCAAGGCCGCCTTTACCCGCGCGCGAAGGGCGTCGTCGACGCTGTTGAGCGTCATCGCCTCGGTCCATTCGAGCGCGATGCGCTCGCTCTCGTCGAACAGCGGGCTTTCCCTCCAATCGGCGAGCGCCGCGATCTTGGCCTCGGGGACGCCGCGCTTTTGTAAAGTCGCCGAATTGATGTCGACGCAGAATGCGCAATGGTTGATTTGCGACACGCGCACCGTGACGAGCGCCCGCAACGCCGGCGGCAGCGGCGAGCGGCCCCGGTTGAGCGCGGCATAGAGCAGGGCGACCGTCGCGAACACGAGCGGCGAGCGCCCCCATAACAGGCCGGGATCAAGCACGCGGCCGTAGGTCCGCTGCTGTTTCCAAAAGAAAAGCCGGATGAACCAGGGATAGTCGGGGATCGGCTTGGGCGAAACGAGGCTCATGGGCGTTCGGCTCCGACGAGGGTGAGCACGCGACCGCCCGCCGCCTCGGCGTCGGCGGGGTCGTGGGTGACGAGGACGACGGGCAGGCCTCGCCGCGCTGTATGCTCAAAGACGAAGCGGCGCATGTCGGCGCGCATTTCCGCGTCGAGCTTGCTGAACGGCTCGTCGAGCAACAGGGCCTCGGGCGCGGCGAGCAGGCTGCGCATCAGCGCGACGCGCTGGCGCTGTCCGCCCGACAGGGTCGCGGGATCGCGGCTCTCGAACCCGGCGAGCCCCGCTTCCGCGAGCGCCTCGGCGACGCGGGCGCGCCGCGCCGCCCGGCCGCGCACGGCCGCGTCGAGGCCAAAGGCGAGATTGGCGCCGACGCTGAAATGCGGGAACAGCAGGTCGTCCTGGAACATCAGTCCGATGCGGCGGCGCTCCGGCGGCAGGCGCGTGACGTCGCGCCTATTGAGGATCACGCGCCCGGAGGCGGAAAAGGCAGATAACAGATGGCCGCCGACATAGGCCAGCAGCGAGGATTTGCCGGCGCCGCTGGGCCCCATGATCGCCAGCCGCTCGCCCGGCTCGACGCGGAAGGAGACGTCGGCGAACAGGGGCCGCTCGGCCAGCGCCAGCCTGACGTTCTTGACCATTAGCGCGCCGCTCACGTTCGCCTTCCCACGCCCCAAGCGGCGAGGTAGGCCGCCAAGGGAACCAGCGCCTGCGCCAGGCCGACGACGCCCGACAATCGCCGGTCGCCGCCCGACGAAAGCGCGAGCGCCTCCGTCGTCAGCGTGGCGACCCGCCCGCCGCCGACGAACAGGGTGGAAAGATATTGCGCGACCGAGACCGCGACGCCAATCGCGAAGGCGAGGCTCATAGGCGCGGCGAGAAGCGGCAGTTTTACGCGCAGCAACGCCTTGAGCCGCCCCGCGCCGAGCGCGGCGGCGGCGTGCGCATATCGCGGGTCTAGCCCCCGCCACGGCCCGGCGAGCGCCAGCCAGACATAGGGGAACACGAACAGCCCGTGCGCCCAGGCGACCGCGACGAAGCCGCCATCCCATCGCAGTGCGGCGGCCAACGCCTCGACGCCGAACAGGAAGGCGATCTGCGGCAGCAGCAGCGGCAGGAAGATCAGCGCCGAACTCGAGCGGCGCCCCAGCCGATCCTCGCCTTCCAGCCACGCCACCGCGAGCGCCAGCGAAGCGCCCGCGCTCGCCGCCGCCAACGTGATTGTGGTCGCCGCCGGGCCGGCCAGCGACGCCGCCTCGGAGGCGGCTAGGCGCAGCGAATAGCTCTGAGGCAGCGCGCGCGGGAACGGCCAACGCCACGCCACGGCCCAGAGCGCCAACGCCGCCAGCGAGCCGAGACCGAGGGCGAGTATCGCGCGCGCCCCCATCGCCAGGGCCGGCGCCAGCCCGTCCCCCATGCTGGCGCGCCGCCCGTTGCGCGCGAGACGGTCGAGCGCGAAGCTCGCCGCTGCTTCGAGCCCGCGCATGGCGGCGAACCCCGCGCCGACCAACGCCAGTTGCAGCAGCGCCGCCGCCTCGCCGGGGAAAAGCTCGGCGAGATCCGGCGAGGTCAGCCAACGCAGCGCGAGAAGGGAGAGCGGCGCCGGATGCGACGGCGCCAGGACCAGCGCCATATCGACGACGGAAAGCGAATAGGCGAGCACGGCGTAGAGCGGCCAGCGCATCCGGGCGTAAAGCTGCGGCGTGACGACAAGCCACCACGCCCGCGCCGGCCCATAGCCCAGCGCCCGCGCGGCTTGGGTCTGCGGCTCGGCGCGAACCTCCGCGAGCGCGGCGAGACCGACCGCGAGCAGGAACGGCGTCTCCTTGACGACGAGGCCGAGCGTCAGTGCCCATCCCTGGGGATCGCCGACGACGGTCAGCCAATCGGGCGGCGCCGTGAATCCCGTCGCCCACGGGCTCAGCAGCCGGATGATCCAGCCGCTCGGCGCGATGAGGAAGGCGAGGCCGATGGCGACCGCCGAATGCGGGCTCGCCAGCAGCGGCGTCAGCGTGGCCCCGAGCCATCCGCCCGGACGCCGCGCCAATAGCGCGAAGGCGAGCGCCAGCGATAGCAGCGTCGCGGCGAAGCCGACGCTCGCCGTCAGCCGCAGGCTCGGCCACAGCCCCGGCTCGGCGAACAGCCGCCGCCACGGCGCGAGGCTGACATGCGTCCGCCCCAACGCCGGCAGATAGCCGAAGGCCGCCGACGCCGTGACCGCGAGACCGCCGAGGATGGGGCCGCCGAGCAGCGCATAGGCGATCCTCGCAGCGGGGTTGACGGCCCTCATTGGCTGTAACGGCGCCGCCATTCCTCGGCGATGCCCGTCATCCAACTCGGATGCGGCTCCAGCAGCACGGGCGCGAGGTCTTGCGGGCGCGGCAACGCGGGGTCGCTCGGCAGATCCGCGAACAGCTTGCGCTGTTCGGGGTTCAGCTTGGCGAGATCGAGCACGTTATAGGCGCCCAGATGGTCGATGTTCTGCGCATAGGCCTGCGTCGCCGGGTCGAGCAGGAAATCGGCGACGACCATCGCCGCGTCCTTGTGCGGCGAATTATAGGGGATGGCGACGAAGCTGGTGTTGCCGAGCGTCCCGTCGGCGAAGGTCGTCACGCGCACGGAAGCGGGCAGCCGTCCGGCCTTCGCCGCCGAGGCGGCTTCCGCAGGATCGAAGGCCATCGCGAAATCGACCTCGCCGTCATTGAGCGCCTGGATCAGCGCGGACTCGTTGGCGGGATACTCGACTCCCTTGCGCCAGAGAGAGGCGCGCACGCGGTCGCACCAAGCCCACAGCGGCGCCGTCTCGGCCTTGAACGCCGCCGCATCGGCCGGTTGGGACAGACGCGCGCGATCCGGCGCGAGATCGATGAGGACTTGTTTGAGGAAGCTCGCGCCCATGAAATCCTTGGGGTCGGGATAGGTGAAGCGGCCGGGATGCGCCTTGATCCATTCGGTGAGCGCGTTGAGCGAGCGCGGCGGCGCCGGAACTTTTGCGGAATCATAGATGAACACGAACTGCGCCAGCCGCCAGGGCGATTCATAGCCATCGACGGGAATTGTGAAATCCACCACGTTCGACGGCTCATGGGCGGTGTCGATGTAGCGGCTGTTGGGCAGCCTGTCCGCGAACGGCCCGTAGAGCAGGCCCTTCTGTTTCATCGCCAGAAAATTCGGGCCGTTGATCCAGATGAGATCGACCGAGCCGTCGTGGTCGCGCCCAGCCGCCTTCTCGGCGACGACGCGGGCGACCGCTTCGCCAGTGTCGGTCAGCTTCACCTGCGCGACTTTGACGCCATAAAGCTTGTCGAGCCGCTCGCCGACCCAGGCGATGAAAGCGTTGGTGCGGGGGTCGCCGCCCCAGGCATTCCAATAGACCGTCTCGCCTTTGGCTTTGGCGAGCACGGCGTCCCAGGCGGGATCGGCGCGAGCGGACGAGGCCAAAAGCGCCAGCGCGGCGCTCGCGGCCAACCATATCCTGCTTCTCATGGCAAGTTCCTCAACATCATAAGTCGTCCGGCGTGAAAGCCTGCCAACCCCAGCGCCAGCGCGTCAGCGTAGTGACGAGGCAGAGCGCGGCGAAGACGGAGGCGAGCGCGGGAAAGGCGGCGGGCCAGAAACAAATGGCGACCAGGAACGCGATGGTCTCGCCGCCCTCCGTCAGGCCGCCGAGGTAATAAAGCCCCTTGTGCGGAAACTCGGGCGCCTTCAGGCCCCGCTGCGCCGCGACGGCCGCGAAGGCGAGGAAGCTCGATTCCGTGCCGAGGAAGGCAGCCAGCAGCGCAGCGGCGGGCAGCGCGTTGCGCTGGGGATCGGCGAAGGCGAAGCCGAGCGGGACGAGGCCGTAGAAGACGAAATCGAGCGCGATGTCGAGAAAAGCCCCGCGCGCCGTCGGCGCCGTGGCCCGCGCCATCGCGCCGTCGAGCCCGTCGGCGAAGCGGTTGGCGAGGATGAGCGCCAGGCCGAATTTGAATCCGCCGGCGGCGATCGCCGCGCTCGCGCTGACGCCAAGCGCGAAACCGAGGAGCGTGACGGTGTCGGCGCGCACGCCGCGCGCTGCGAGCGCGCGCGCCGGCGGCTCGAACACCCGGCGCAGCCAAGGTTGCAGGCGCGCGTCGAACATCAGCCCCGCGCCCAGGCGAACAGGCGCTGCGAGAAGCGCAAGGCCCAGGCGGGCGCCCTCGCGCGCCGCCACTCGCCGGCGGTGGCGCGCGCGGCGTCGCTCCAACCGGGATAGGGATGGATCGTCGCGAAGATCGCCTTCAGCCCCAGCCCATGACGCATGGCGAGCGTGAACTCGCTGAGCATGTCGCCGGCGCGCGCGCCGACGATGGTGACGCCGAGGATGCGATCGCGGCCGGGAACGGTCAGCACCTTGATGAAGCCCTCCTCGGCGCCGTCGGCGATGGCGCGGTCTAGTTCCTTCATCTCATAGCGCGTGACTTCGTAGCCGATCCCCTGCGCCCGCGCCTCGCTTTCGTTGAGGCCGACGCGGGCGATTTCCGGGTCGGTATAGATAACGGCCGGAAACGGCGCGAGCTTCGCCTTGCCCGGCCGCATCGGCGACAACAGGCCGTTGAGCGCGGCGGCGGCGCCGTAGCTGCCCGCCGCATGGGTGAATTGCAACTGGCCGATGACGTCGCCGGCCGCATAGATCGTCGGCAGCTTCGTGCGCAGGCGGTCATCGACGACGAGGCGGCCATTCTCGATCAGGCCCAGCTCCTCCAGCCCGAAGCCTTCCAGGCGCGGCCGACGGCCGACGGCGACCAGCACGCGGTCGAAGTCTATCGACCGCCCGTCGGCCAGCGTCGCGCGCCCCTCGCTGAAGCTGGTCACAGCGACGTTTTCAATCACCTCGACGCCATCGCCGATTAGCGCGGCGCGCATCGCCTGCGAAACTTCCTCGTCCTCGCGGATCAGCAGGCGGGCCGCGCTTTCCACCAGCGTCACCGCGACGCCGAGACGCGCGAACGCCTGCGCCAGTTCACAGCCGATGGCGCCGCCGCCGAGAACGAGCAGGCGGCGCGGCGCGGTCTCCAGCCGCCACAGCGTCTCCGAGGTGAGCGGGGCGACGTCGGCAAGGCCGGGGATCGGCGGCAGGAACGGTTCGGCCCCGGTGGCGACGATGAGCTTGCGCGCGCTGAGCTTCCTGTCGCCGACCTCCACCGTCCAGGGATCGACGATGCATGCGCGCCCGGCGATCACCTCGACGCCGAGCGCGCGATAACGCGCGGCCGAATCGTGCGGCGCGACCTTGGCGATCACGCCGCGCACGCGCGCCATTACGGCGGCGAAATCGGGTTCGAGCCGGCCCTTGAGGCCGAAGGCGGCGGCGACGGCGCCATCATGGGCGAGCTTGGCGGAACGAATGAGCGCCTTCGAGGGCACGCAGCCGGTGTTGAGGCAATCGCCGCCCATCTCGCTTTGCTCGATCAGCGCGACGCGCGCTTTCGCCGTCGCAGCGACGTAAGCCGCGACGAGACCCGCCGAGCCCGCGCCGATGACGATGAGGTTGTAGTCGAAGCGTCGCGGTTTCTTGCCAGCCGATACCATGTCACGTCCCTTGCTGGCGTTCGCGCCGAGGCGGCGAGAGCGAGCGCCGGCCTTGTCAGAAGCGCGTGGCCAACCGCGTCAGCCAGTCCGGCGAAGCGGCGACCAGCCAGGTTTCGACCTGCCGATCCACACCCGAGACAATGCCGACGCCGATGACGACCAACGCAAGGCCCATCAGGAATTTCAACGACTTGCCGCTATTGAGCAACGTCCCGCGCCAGCGCACGAACACCGAGCGCGACGCGAGGCCGGCGAGCGCCAGCGGAACGGCCGCACCGACGCCGAAGCTCGCCATCGTCAGCGCCGCGTCGCCGGCATGCCCGCTCTCCGTCGCCAGCACCGTCGCCGCGCCGAGCGTCGGCCCCGCGCACGGGCTCCACACGGCGCCGAGCAGCAGGCCGACACCGAACTGACCGCCGAAGCCGCGCGACGACAGCCCGCGCATGGGGCCGTCCGCCCAGCCGCCGACCGCGCCGCCGGCGAGCGCCGGCCGGGTCTGCAAAGGCGGCGTCGCCAGCACCAATCCGGCGACGATCAGCATGACCGCGCCCGCAAGCCGGATCGCGCCGCCGTCGATGCCGAGCGAAAAGCCGACCGTCGCCAGGAACAGGCCGATGGCGACGAAGGACAGGATGACGCCGGCGGCGAGCGCCAGGGGGCCGAGCCGATGCTCGCTCGCCGCCGTGCCGAACACGATCGGCACCAGCGGCAGCACGCAGGGCGACAGGATCGAGAGCAGGCCCGCCAGAAACGCGAGGCCGAGCGTGGCGAGGGTCATGGCGCGCCCTCAGAGCGTGGCGAAGAACAGTGAGGCGAGCGGTTGCTCCTGCGTCTCGCCCACCGAGCGGGAGGTCTCCTTCCTCCCCTTGAAGGCGATCAGCGTGCTCTGCATCCGCACGCCGAAGCGGCGCAGGGCGTCTTTCTGGCTGTCGAAATCGACGTGGAAGACGACGACGTTTTTGAACATGGGATCATCTTCGAGTTTGGCGAGAATGGGTTTTTGCGCCCGGCACGTCGGGCACCAGCTCGCGTGGACGACGATGACGATAGGCTTGCCGGCCTTCTGGGCGGCGTCGAAGGCGGCTGCGGTGTAGGGAATTTCCTCAGCGGCGCGGGCGGGAAGCGCGAGCAGCGCGGAGGCGGCGGCAAACGACAGGGCGAAAGTGCGGCGAGTCAGCATGACAAGGCTCCTAGTTTGACGAAAGGGACTACTCGGGCCGGGCGTCGAGGGAAGGGCGCCGCCCCGAGAGGGCAAAGCCGGAAGCGGCGGCGCATATCGCCATCATCTCCATCTCATTCTCCCATCCCCTGGCGCGGAGAGCCGGGTCTAATTTCGTGCAGCGCCCGGAAGTTGTTACGTCGGTGCGTTGGATTTCATCGGCGGCCCCTTGGAACAGACAGA
>JAJYDD010000099.1 GCA_021777795.1 Pseudomonadota bacterium
GCGATGGGCCGGCGCGACGCGGTCAATCGCTGGTGCGACGCGCCGGTCGTCGTGCTGCTCAACCTGCCGGCGCTCGTCATCATCGTGCTCGCCTATATCTGGATCGGCCTCAACGAGGCCGCCGCCATCGGGGCGGTGGCGCTCAACAAAATGCCCAACACCATCGTCACGGTGCGCGAGGGCGCGCGCACGCTCGACGCCGGGCTCGACGAGATGGCGCAGGTGTTCGGCTTTTCGCCGTGGAAACGCTGGCGCCACGTTGTCATGCCGCAACTGACGCCCTTCCTGGCCGCTGCGACCCGCTCCGGCCTGTCGCTGGTGTGGAAGATCGTGCTGGTGGTCGAGTTGCTCGGCCGGCCCAACGGCGTCGGTTTCGAGATCGGCTCGGCGTTCCAGCTATTCGACGTGGCGACGCTGCTGGCCTATGCGCTGCCGTTCACCGCGATCATGCTGCTTATCGAGAGTGTCCTTGTCCAGCCGTTTGAACGTCATGCCGCCCGCTGGCGAGCGCGCCCCGCTCGCGGTTAGCGTCGTCCGCAAGGCGGCGCGAACGGCCAAGGGCCAGAAGGTCGAGATCATCGCCGGTCTCGCCTTCGCGCTGCGCGCCGGCGAAACGGCGGCGCTCATCGGCCCCTCCGGCTGCGGCAAGACGACGCTGATGCGGATTCTCGCCGGGCTCGACGGCGCCTTCGAGGGGACCGTGAGCCGGTCCGCGAACGCGCGCGTCGCGATGGCGTTTCAAGAGCCGCGCCTGCTGCCGTGGCGCAGCGTCGAGGAAAATGTGCGCCTCGCCGCGCCGGAATCAAGCCTTGAGGAGCGCGCGGCTCTGTTCGCCGCGCTGGGACTCTCCGAACACCAAGCCCATTACCCCGGCGAATTGTCGCTGGGCCTCGCCCGCCGCGCCTCGCTCGCCCGCGCGCTCGCCGCCAAGCCCGATCTGTTGCTGCTCGACGAGCCCTTCGTGTCGCTCGACCCGCCGCTCGCCCGCGCCATCCGCGCCGATCTCGCGCGGCTGATCGGCGAGAAGCGCCTCTCGGCCGTGCTCGTCACCCATGATGTCGAGGACGCGCTCGACCTCGCCGACGTGATCTATGTGCTGAGCGCGCGCCCCGCCCGCATCATTGGCGAGGTGCGCATCGACAGCCCGCGCGCCCTGCCCGCCGCCGCCCGCGCCGGGCTCGCCGCCGAGGTCGAGCGCCTGCGCGCCTTGTCCACGAAGCCGGCATAAATCCACGATCCAGCAGTCGCGCACGTCGCGAGAAAAAATCGCGGTCCGTCTCAAGCCGCCTGCGATTGCGGCGTCGGACGCAGGCCGGCGCCGATGGCCTTGATCGCCAGCCCCTCGTCCTTGAAGGCGGCGCGCGCGCGCGCCTCGACCGCGGCAACCTCCGCCGAAGGCGCGATGAGCAGCATCGCCGCCATATCCTCGGCGGCCCTAGTGGCGAGCGGCTCGCGCCAATCGGCGGCGTGGACGACGACGAAAGCATAAGCCTGCGCCAGCGTCGCCAGGATCGCCGGCAGATCCTCCGGCCCCAACGCGCCATCGCCCGAGGGGATGATGTCAAGCGAGGTCGAGAGGTCGCGATGCGCGGCGCCGGCAAGCGCCCCGGGATCGCGCGCGAGTTCGCTGAGCCCCGCCCGCACCGGGCCGTTGTCGCGCTCGCGGTCGAACATATCGGCAAGCCAGGTCGGGCTCGGCCCGAGATCGACGAGCGCCGTCGACCCGCGCCGGACGAGGCGGCGCGCAGCGATCAGCGCCGCCGGCAAGGCGCCCGCGCCGCCTTCAGCCGCCACCATGAGCGGCAGGCTTTCACCCTCGCCGGTGTCCGCGAGACGGTCTACGAAGCTCTCCACCGCCGCGCTCCAATCCTGCGGCTCGCGCCGGTTTTCCGCAAGCGGCGCCTCGGGCAAGGGATCGATGCCGAACGGCAGGCTCGAATCGCGCTGCGAGGCCGCCGCCGGCGTCGCCTTGACGACCGCCGAACCGTCGCCGAGCAGGATCTTGGCGACGACCAGGCCGAGGCTGACGAAGAAGCCGGCGAGCGTGCCGAGCAGCAGCGTCGGCCCGGTTTTCGGGAAGCTCGGCGACAGCGGCGTCAACGCATGCGCGATGATGCGGCCGTTGGCGGGTACGGCGTTCTCGGCGTCGCGCGCGATCGCCTCGCGATATTTGGTCAAATAGGATTCAAGCTGGTCGCGCCCCGTCTTGGCGTCGATTTCGAGTTCGCGCAGCTTGACCCGATCGGCGTCGCTGGAGGTGACGGTCTTGGCTTGGCTCGTCACAGCTTGCTGGAGGCTGGCGACCTGATTGTCGGCGATGCGGGCGTCTTCCTCGAAGCCGTGGACGCGCTTCATCGCCGCCGCGCGAATCTCCTGTTCGAGGCCCGCGAGTTGGCCGTTGAGTTCCTTCATGCGCGGATGCCCCGGCAACAGCGTTCGGCTGAGTTCGGCGATCTGGGCCTTCAGCGTCACGCGCGCCTCGGCGTAGCGGCGCAAAGATTCGTCGTTGGCGACGGCGGCGACTTCGTCGAGCCGGCCCGCGCGCACGAGATCGCGCAACGCCGCCGCCTTGGTGGACGCCGCCGCCGCCGCTGCGCGGGCGGTGGCGATCTGGGCGGCGATTTCCGACAATTGCTGCGAGGGCACGGCCAAGCCGCTCGCCCCCGTCAGCAGGCCGGATTTGGCGCGCAGCGCCTCGATGCGGGTCTCGGCGGTCGCGACCCTGACGCGCAGCGCGTCGATCTGCTGGGACAGCCATTTCGAGGCCGTTTTCGCCTCCGCGTCCTTGGCGAGTTGCTGGGATTCCAGGAACGCCTCGGCGAGCGCGTCGGCGCCGCGCGCGGCGAGATCGGGAGCGCGCGAGGAGAATTCAAACAGCAACACCCGCGTCTTGGCTTGCGGATAAATCTCGACCTGCTTGCCGAACGCTTGCAGGCGCTGGTCGGCGAGATCGGCGGTGGGACGGGAGAACATCGACAGCAGACCGCCGCCGGAGAACTCGGCGAGGTCTTCCGGCTTCAGCTTCGCCATCGCCTGGCGTTCGACGTCGGACGAAGAGGCGGCCTCCGCCTCGCTCGCCACCGTCAACTCGTCGATGACGCCCTCGCCCGCTGCGGGGGCTGCCTTGTCGGGGCGGGTGAAATAGCTGTCGCCGTTCTCCAGCATCACCTTGGCGGTCGCGGTGTAGCGCGGCTTGACGAGCGCGACGAAAGCGAGCGCGCAGAGGAAGGCGGCCAGCGTCGGAATCAAAATCCAGCGTTTGTGCGCGACCACGGCCGCGAACAAGCGCGGCAGGTCGAGGCCCTTCGGCGACGCCTCGTCATCCCACACCATCAACAACCCCCACCGACGCTCGTCGTGATGAACGATGTATGAAAGGGCAAGGTTGCCTTCCGGTTAATGCTCGCCGCCATCAGCCTTTCGTTAACCATGCGGCGCTAGAAATCACGGGGGTCAGTAAAAGCGGTGCGCTCGTATGTCGAAGAACCGGATGCTCGCGGCGCTGGCGCTCGCCGCCTTTGCCCTTGGCGGCTGCGCCAATGCTCCTTACGACGCGCAGATGCGCGCCTCCATCGACGCGCCCTATCGGCTGGCGAGCGGCGACCGGCTGCGCGTCATCGTGTTCGGTCAGGACAACCTGACCAATTCGTTCAATGTCGACGGCGCCGGCAATATCTCGATGCCGCTCATCGGCCTCGTCCCCGCGCAAGGGTTGACGACATCGGAACTCTCCGGCGCCATCGCGGCGCGGCTGCGCACTGGCTATGTGCGCGACCCCAAGGTCTCCGTGGAGGTCGAAGCGTTCCGGCCATTCTTCGTGCTCGGCGAAGTCAACACGTCCGGCCAATATCCCTTCGTCAACGGCATGACCGCGCAGACGGCGGTCGCCATTGCCGGCGGCTTTTCGCCGCGCGGCTACCAAGGCGGCGTTGACGTGACGCGCGTCATCAACGGCAGGCCGATGACGGCGAGCGAGCCGCTGACCTTCCCGCTGCGTCCCGGCGATACGATCACGGTTCGGGAACGGTTCTTTTAGGAAACCGGGTTAAGTCTCCGCCCTAAGCCGCGCGCCGCGTTGTGTGGCGCGTCCGGAGCTTTTCCTTGTGTCGAGTTCGAGCGAGTTGCGGATCGTCCATGTCTTTCGCGCCCCGCTCGGCGGCCTATTCCGGCATGTGATCGATCTCGCGGGCGAACAAGCCGCGCGCGGCCATGCGGTCGGCCTGTTCTTCGATTCCGGCGGCGATTGCGCGCGGGTGCGCGAGTCGATCGGCCGCATCCCGGGCGGCCTCAGCCTCGGCGTGGCGACGACTCCGATCCGCCGCAACCCGCATCCCGCCGATATCGGGGCCTTTCGCGCCTTCTCGCGCTATCTGGGAGAGAGCCGCCCCGACGTGGTGCACGGGCATGGCTCGAAAGGCGGTCTCTTCGCGCGGGCTTTCGGCGGCCTTTCGGGCGCCAAGCGTCCGATACGGGTCTATACGCCGCATGGCGGCAGCTTCAACTACAAGCCCGGCAGCCTGGAGCATATGCTTTACATGGCGGTCGAGCGGGCGCTGGCGCGCCGCACGGACCTGTTTCTGTTCGAGAGCGACCACATCCGGCAAAAGTGCTGCGCCTATGTCGCCTTGCGCGACAGCCTCGCCCGCGTCGTCGTCAACGGGCTCAGCGCCGAGGAATTCATCGCCGCCGTCCCGGCCGAGGACGCCGCCGACATCCTCTATGTCGGAGAATTGCGCGCAGCCAAGGGCGTCGACACGCTGCTCGACGCGCTCGCGGCGCTGGCACGCCAGACGGGCCGAGCGCCGACGGCGACGCTGGTGGGCTCGGGGCCGGATCGCGAGGCGTTGATCGCGCGGGCCGAGCGGCTGGGGCTTTCCCGCCATGTTTCGTTTCCAGGCCCCATGCCGGTGCGTCGCGCCTTCGCGCTCGGTCGCGTCATGGTTGCCCCGTCGCGGGCGGAATCCATGCCCTACATCGTGCTCGAAAGCGTGGCGGCGCAGATTCCGTTACTGACCACCGACGTCGGCGGCATCCCGGAAATCTTCGGCCCTTTTCGCGACCGCCTCGGCTTGCCCGACGACGCGGCCGACCTCGCGCGCCGGATCGGCGAGGAATTGCGCCGGCCCGCCGACGAGCGAATCGCCCGCGCCGCTGAACTCGCCGCCTATGTGCAGGGTCGCTTCTCGATAGAGAACATGGCCGAAACGGTGCTCTCGGCCTATCGCGAGGCGCTGGCCCGCCGCGATCTCGCGCGCGCGCGTCGAGGCGCGGGCGCGCATCTCGTCAATGAGGCGTGACATGTCGCTTTATTCGGTAAACCCGCCGCACGGCGCCGAGGAGGAGCGCAAGCCGCCGCCGCAGGGCGACGCGGCGCCGCAGAGCGCCTATTCCCGCATTATGCTCGTTCTCTCGGCGCAGGCTTTCGATTTCGCTCTCATCGCGGGCACTGGCCTTGCCCTCTATCAGGCGCACGTCATCAAACAGATCGGCTCGCAGCCGATCTATCTTTTATTGGCGCTCGGCGTGGCGCTCATCAGCGTTATCGCCTTCAACATGTTGCAAAGCTACCGCGTTCCAGCGATGCGGCGGCCGATCAGCCAGTTGTTCCGCATGAGCGGCGCCTGGGCCGTCATTTTCGCCGCGCTCATCGCCGTGGTGTTTTTCGCCCGGCTCGATTACGTGATTTCGCGCTTCTGGCTCGTCTCCTGGTTCCTCATCGGCTTCAACGCGCTGGCGATCTCGCGCTTCGGCCTTGCCGCCGTGGTCGATCGACTCGCGGCCTCGGGGCGATTTCAGAAGCGCGTCGTCGTGGTCGGCGGCGGCGAACTCGCGCGCGACCTCATCCGCGACCTCGCCAAGGGCGATCCCGCCGAGGTCCGGCTGCTCGGCGTGTTCGACGATCGCGGCGTCGCCCGCTCGCCCGTGATGGTCGAGGGCTTCGCCAAGCTCGGCAATGTCGACGATCTCGTCGAATACGCGCGCCAGACCCGCGTCGATCTCGCGGTGTTCGCGCTGCCGATCACCGCCGAGCAGCGCATCCTCCAGATGCTGCGCAAGCTCTGGGTGCTGCCGATCGACGTCCGCCTCGCCGCGCACGCCAACCGCATCCGCTTCCGTCCGCGCTCCTATTCCTACCTCGGCGCGACGCCAATGCTGGACGTGTTCGACAAGCCGCTCGGCGATCGCGACGTGCTGGTCAAGATGGCGCTCGACAAGGCGATCGGCGTGCTGGCGCTGGTCGCGCTGTCGCCGATCCTGGCGCTGACGGCGCTGGCGATCCGGCTCGACTCCAAGGGGCCGATCCTGTTCAAGCAGAAACGCTACGGCTTCAACAACGAGTTGGTCGAGATTTATAAGTTCCGCTCGATGTATGCGGACCAGCTCGACGCCTCCGCCTCCCGGCTCGTCACCCGCGACGATCCTCGCGTCACCCGCGTCGGCCGCTTCATCCGCAAGACCTCGATCGACGAATTGCCGCAGCTCTTCAACGTCGTGTTCAAGGGCGACCTGTCGCTGGTCGGCCCGCGCCCGCACGCGATCCACGCCAAGGCCGCCAACCGCAAATACGACGAGGTCGTGGACGGCTATTTCGCGCGCCATCGCGTCAAGCCCGGCATCACCGGCTGGGCGCAGATCCACGGCTGGCGCGGCGAGACCGACACGCAAGAGAAGATCCAGGCGCGCGTCGATCATGATCTCTATTATATCGAGAACTGGTCGCTCTGGCTCGACCTCTACATCCTGGCGGTGACGCCAGCCTCGCTGCTCAAGACACAGAACGCCTATTGAGCTATTCGGCGGGCTCGGCGCGGTAGCGCGCCGGATGCGGCGCCGAGGCCGCCGCGAGTTGATCGTAGAAGGACAGGTGCTGCTCGGCCGCCTTGCGCCAGATCCCGTCGAGCTTGACGCCGAAGGCTTTGGCCTTGCGGCCCGCCGCCCGCTTAAGCGCTTCAGCGAAAATCTCGGGCGCGGCGTCGGCCGGACAGAGCGCTGTCGCCGCGCTCTCGATCTTGGCCTTAAGCGCCGGCATGGCGTCGAACTCGTCCGGCCGCTCCGGGGTCGTCGTCACCATTGGAATGGCGAGTTGGCTCACCGCCTGAAAGCTGCCGCGCCGCAGGCTCACCCCGTCCGAATAGGGCAGCAGGAAAACGTCGCAGGCCGATAGCGTCGCCATCAGTTCGCCCTCGTCGTCGATGCGACCGCGAAAGTCGAGCCATTCGCCGAGCCCAAGCTCCCCGGCCAGCGCCAGAAAGGCGCCGCGGTCCTGCGGCTTGTCCCACAGGAAATCGCCGCAGACGAGCAGCCGCGCCTTCACTCCGCTGGCGTGCAACGCCGCGGTCGCGCGCAACAGAAGATCCGGCCGCTTGCTGGCGTAGAGCACGCCGAAGAAGCCGACGATCAAATCGGCGCGGCGCGCGCCTTCGCCCGCAAGCTTGGCCTGCTCCTGGACGACCCGCACGGGATCGATGCGCGCCGGCATGATGTTGGGGCCGATCGGGATCACCGGCGCCTGACGCTTCTTGGCGCGCGACACCCAGGGCGTCGAAAGAAACGCGTCGCGCTGGCGCGGCGAGACGAAGACGAAGCCGTCGGCGGCCACGAGATCGGGGACCATCGAGAGATAGCGCAGCGGGTTGAGCGAGGTCCATTCGTGCAGCGTCACCGCTATGCGGCCCCTGCGCGTCATCGCCCGCGCGGCAAAGAGGGCCGAGCCCGGCGTGACGCTATTGCCCCAGCCCTCGATCGGCATTTGCAGATGCGCCACCGCGCCGGTCCGCAGAGCCCTCGTGATCGCCGAGACGAAGACGAGCGGCCGCTCGGGCTCGATCGTCTCGATGGCGACGAAGCCGGGCCGCCGCGCGTTGACCGCATCGGCGAGCCGGTGCGCGTAATCCATCACCGCGCAGGTCACCGGCCTGGCCGAACCAAACATCACGACGCGGGGAGGAAAGACGGACATCGACGGCTCCAAGCGGACAAGCTTAGGACACGAGGGTTTCGGCGAAATGAAAACGATCGCGCGGTTTTCGCGCTTTCATGCGACCGCGCCGCGCCAAGCGCGCAGCTTGCCGATGAGAAAGCCGCGGCCGCCGGCGAAATCGAAGGCGAACAGAATCGCGAGATAGAGCGAGCCGCCGAGGCTCACCCCCGCCGCAGCCGCCGCGAGCGGCGAGGCGAGCCCGTTGAACGGCCGCACCGCCGCCGCCATCGAAGCGACAGCGACGACGAGCGCGGCGAGATCGCGCGACGACGGCCTGACCGCCTTACGGCGGAACGCCGCCGCCACGCCGATGACGCCCGCGACCATCAGGCTGATCGAATAGGCGTGCGCGAGCCCGTCGACGCTGCGGCTCGCGCCGCCGAAGGCGAGCAGCCCAATGTCCGTCAGCAGCGCCACCGCCGCCCCCGCCGTCACCGGCCAGGTGCGCTGGGCGAGTTGGAACACCGGATTGACCGCGATGATGAGCCCGCCATAACAGATGAGCCCCGGCGCCAGGGCGAGGCTGAGACGCGAGAAATCGCCGCGATAGGCCGAAGGCACGATGAGCCGCTCGAACGTCGGCCCGAGCGCGAAATAGCCGACGGCGATCGGCAGGAACACGGCCAGCGACAGCGCCGCGTTGAGCGCGAGTTGCGCCTCCGCCGCCGCGCGGCCCTGCTCGCGGTCGCGCCGGAGCGCGATCTGGAACAGGAGGATTTCGGGCAGCGCGTAGAGCGATTGGAACAGGCGCTGGCTGAGATCGAAAGCGAGCGAGAACTCGCCCGTTTGCGCCGCCCCGATCTTGGCCAGCGCCACCTGCCGGTTGATGAGCGAGATCAGCGCGAACAGCACGAAGGAGGCGACGATCGGCTTGGCATAGACCAGAAAGCGCCAGACGTCGGCAAGTTTCGCCGCCGAAAGCCGCGCGCCCGGCACGCGCATCGCCGGGCTCAGCGCGATCGAGGCGGCCAGATTGGCGACCGCCATCGCCGCCACCGTCGCCGTCGCGTCGCGCTTGAACCAGGCGACGCCCGCCACCGCTGCGAAGCAGAACACTTGCCGCAGCGCGAAGATGAGCGCGAAAGGCCGCGACAGGTCGCGGGCGCGGAATTGGGCGGCGGAATAATCGACGCGGCTGATCGCCACCGTCAGCAGCGGCGTCAACAGGATGAGCGTCGGCCCGAGCCCGAAATTGAGACCCAGCGCCCACAGCAGCCCCGCGCAGGCGTATAGCCCGAGCGCGACGGCGAGATAGGCGGCCTCCAGGCTCGCGGCGAAGCTCGCCTGCCGCGACGGATCGCCGGAGAAGCGGATGGTCGAGAAGCGCAGCCAATCGAAGGTCGAGCCCGCCAGCGTCAACGCGGCGAGCGCGACGGTGGCGTAGCGGCCGAACTCGGCCGGCCCGAGAATGGCGCTCAGCGCCACGCCAAGCACGAAATTGCCGGCGGAATTGAGCAGGAAGGCGGCGGCGATCAGCATCTTCGGTCCGAGGAGGCGTTCCTCTACCTAGCCGCTGCGCTGTTAAGGGCGGCTTTATGCGACCGCGCAGCCGGAGACTGCGCCCAGGCCAAGCCCGGTTGACGGCTCGTTAACCATGCTCTCCCTAAAGTCCGCCCGGCGCGCCAACGGCGCCGCGGAGGGCTTCATGCGAACGAGCGAGCCGCTGAAGCGCGGGGTGTTGTGGACCTATCTGGCGGTCAGCGGCTTCGTGGCGATCGAGCCCTCGCCGTTCGAGTTCATGTTCCCGATCGCGCTGCTGGTCTTCGCCGACGGCGGCATGCTGTTCGACCGCGCGCTGGCGCCGCTGATCGCCTGTCTTCTCGTCTACGACGCCAGCGGGCTCATTACCCTGATCCCCTGGGTTCAGGAGCAGGAAAGCCTCAGTTTTATCTTCATCACGGTCTATATCTCGCTGGCGACGATCCTGTTCTCCGCCATTGTCGCCGCCGCGCCGCTAACGCGAATGCGCACGATCCGAAGCGGCTATGTGGCGGCCGGCACGGTCTCAGCGTTTCTAGGCGTCATCGGCTATTTCAACATCGCGGGGACGGGCGCCTATTTCACGCTCTATGATAACACGCGCGCGATGGGATTCTTCAAGGATCCTAATGTCTTCGGTCCCTTCCTGACCCCGCCGGTGGTCTGGTTGTTCCAGGACATGCTCTTGCGCCGAGGGCGTGCGTGGCTAGCTTTCGCTTTGCTGATCGTTCTGCTCACGGGAGTGCTTCTCAGCTTTTCGCGCGGCGCGATCACCGACTGCATTCTGTCGATCCTCCTGTTGCTCGGCATTACCTTCGTCACCGCCGAGTCGGACAGGATGCGCGCACGCACGCTCAGGGTCGCCGCGCTCGGCCTAGCTACTTTCGTCGCCATCGTTGTTGTAGTCCTCGCGATTCCGGCCGCTCACGATCTTGCGCTGGAGCGGGCCACCCTTACCGAAGACTATGATTCCGGTCCTCAAGGACGGTTCGGCAATCAGATCCGCTCGATACCGATGTTGCTGACGCGACCTCTCGGCTTCGGCCCGCAGCGTTTTGCCCACATCTTCCCGCAAGACCCGCACGAAGTGTTTATTAGCGCCTTCGGCTCTTTCGGCTGGTCCGGCGGCCTGGCGTTCATCCTCTTCTTCGTGGTGACGCTATATTATGGCTGGCGGGTCTGCCTGCATCGCTCTGCAATTCAGGCGGAGGCGATTGCAGTCTGGTCGGCCCTGTTCCCACAATTGCTCCAGGGTTTCCAGATCGACACCAACCATTGGCGCCATATGTTCCTGATGATCGCTTGCATCTATGGGCTCACGGCCGCGGAGCGGATTTCCCGAGAGTCGCGCGCCCCGACGGCGGCGCGTGCCAGAACCCAACGCCTTGCCGGAGCTTAGTTGACGCCGGTTACGAAGCGTTAGGCGGCCGTTAAGGCGTTGCGACAAAGGCAAGGCGTGTCCCCGCCACCTCCATCACGCCCGACGGCGAGGCCGCCGCAATGCGCATCGC
>JAJYDD010000100.1 GCA_021777795.1 Pseudomonadota bacterium
ATATTCTCGCATCGCGTCCACGTCGGTCAGGCCGAGCTTCTGATTCAGCCAATCGCGCAGGGTCTGCATCGACCAGACATTGCCGAGACCGGCCTGTCCCTCCACCACCTTGCTCGCCTGGGCCAGCACCTCAAGCGTCTGCGGCGAATAGAGGCCACGACCGGGCGGGAACGTAATCATCACATCGACGGGATTGGCGCCGGCGAGCTTGGCGTCGATGCGATTGATGGCGTCGATGGCGTGCTCGCGGTCGGGCGCCTGGTCGGCGAGGCGATAGCGCGGCTCCAAGCCGAAATAAGCCGCGCCCAGCACCGCCAGCACGACCAGCGCCCCGAGGCTGACGAGCCCCGGCCGGCGCGTCATCCGGTCGGCGATCCAGTCGCAAAAGGCGCGCAAGGCGTCGACGCCGGTGTCGACGCGCGACAGGCTCGCCACCCGCTTTCCCGTCGGCGCGATCAGCACGCCGAGCGCCGGCAGCACGATCAGCACCGTGACCAGCGCGATGCCCATCGAGACGATGCCGGCAAGCCCGAAGGCCCGGATCATGTCGGAATCGGAAAAGCGCAGCGCCAGGAACGACAACGCCGCAGTGGCGTGGGTCAGCACGCAGGCCGGCCCGACGGTGATAATCGCCCAGCGGAAGGCGGCGGCGCGGCTCTCGCCCTTGATGAGCCGGTCGCGCGCCGCGAAGGTCAATTGCATCGAATCCGAGAAGCTGATGACCATGATGAGCGGTGTCATCACATTGAGGAACATATTGAGCTTGAGGC
The DNA here is from genome assembly GCA_021777795.1 of Pseudomonadota bacterium. GTDB lineage: Bacteria > Pseudomonadota > Alphaproteobacteria > Rhizobiales > Beijerinckiaceae > Roseiarcus. The sequence continues at coordinate 771 of JAJYDD010000100.1, forward strand.
CCATCCAGCCGATCGCGCCCAGCGCCATGAGGATGGCTGCGAGCGGCGGCGCGGTGGCGATGACGAGAAAGGAGAGGCGGCGGAAAAACAGGATCGCCACCAGGCAGCCGAGCGCAAAACCCACGGCATTGTAATCGATGCGGTCGCGCTCGACCGCGCGCCGGATCTGCAATTGCATGATCGGCACGCCCGAGAGATCGGCCTTGAGGCCCGTGCCCTGGAGATCCTCGGCGATAGTCTTGCGGATTTCCCCCACCACCTCGCCGAGCTTGCCGGCGTGGGTGTAAGCGGGGTCGAGCGACATCACCACGAGCGTCAGCGTGCCGTCCTCGGACAGCAGCTTGCCGCGAATGAGATCGTTGTCCTTCAGACGCTTGACCAGCGCGTCATAGGCCGATCCGGTCGGCAGTTCGTCGGGAAACACCGGCTGCGGCAGGCCGCCCTCGGCGCTCGGCTGGCGCGCTGAGAAGATCGAGATCACGCCGACGTCGCCATCCACGAGTTGCAGGTCCGTCACGAGGTGACGAAGCCCCTCGATCTGTTCGCGCCCGAGCACGTTCTTGCCCTCGACGACGACGAGCACGTCATATTCGTTGGAGGGGAAATTGCGGCTTTCGGTCTCGAACGTCTTGAATTGCGGGGTCTCGGTGCGAAACAGCTCGCTCAGGGAATCGTCGACCTGAATGCGGCTGACGCCCGCCACCGCCAGCGCCACCAGCGCGGCGAGAGCGATGAGCGCCATAATTGGCGCCCTCACGCCGAGGAACCCGAGCCTCTCCAGGCCAAAGGCGATGTTGAGGCGCACGGCGGCCGGCGCTTGCGCGGAGGAATGTCCGTCCGTATCGGTTCGCGCCTCGAACAGGCCCATTCTGTCTCGCCCCGTTTTGCCGCTGCGATCCCCGGGAGGCGCGCCCCGAACCTGAGAAATGCAAAGCGTCGAAACGCTCGATAGTTCGCGTGAAGCGTCCGGCGCGCTGAGTAAAGTAAAATTCAGGAAAGCGGAAGATGCGCGACCGCCTCCCCATTCGCTTGTTCGCAACCCATTTTTTTGCAAAAAAGTCGCAAATCGGTGTGATGAGGGAAAGCTCTTCCCAGCGGCCTTGTTGCCGGGCGGGCTAATCCTACCTATAAGGCCGCCGAACGCGAGGCCGCCATTGACGGCGGGGAGGGGGCCTTGAATTCTGAGCCAGAAGCGCGCGGCGTCCGCCGCCGCGCTTGGCGTCTATTCGTCGAGGTTCTTGCATGCGCATTCCCTTTCACAAGGAATTGAAGATCGGGGGCTACATCCTCAAGCAGAAGCTGCGAGGCGTGAAGCACTACCCGCTCGTGTTGATGTTGGAGCCTTTGTTCCGCTGTAACCTCGCCTGCGCAGGCTGCGGCAAGATCGACTATCCCGCCCCGATCCTTAATCAGCGCCTCAGCGTCAAGGAATGTCTCGACGCGGTCGATGAGTGCGGCGCGCCGGTGGTCGCCATTCCCGGCGGCGAGCCGCTCGTGCACAAGGAGATCGGCGAGATCGTCGCCGGCGTCGTGGCGCGCAAGAAATTCCTGTCGCTGTGCACCAATGCGCTGCTGCTGGAGAAAAAGCTGCATCTTTTCAAGCCCTCGCCCTATCTGACGATCACCGTTCACCTTGACGGCCTCAAGGAGGCGCACGACCGATCGGTCTGCCAGGACGGCGTGTTCGAGATCGCCGTCAGCGCCATCAAGGCCGCCAAGGCCGCCGGTTTCAACGTCAACGTCAACGCGACGATCTTCGACACCCAGACGCCCGAGCAGATCGCCGGCTTCCTCGACTTCGCCAAGGAGATCGGCGTCGGCGTCAACATGTCGCCGGGCTACGCCTACGAGCGCGCGCCCGACCAGCAGCATTTTCTCGCCCGCCGCACCACCAAGGAATTGTTCCGCAAGGTGTTCGCGCTCGGCAAGGGCAAGAAGTGGACGCTGGAGCATTCGCCGCTCTATCTCGACTTCCTCGCCGGCAACCAGAGCTTCCTGTGCACCCCCTGGGGCATGCCGACCCGCAACGTCTTCGGCTGGCAGAAGCCCTGCTATCTCGTCGGCGAGGGCTATGTCTCCTCCTACAAGGAATTGATGGAGACGACCGACTGGGACAGCTACGGCACCGGCCGCTACGAGAAATGCGCCAACTGCATGGCGCATTGCGGATATGAGCCGACCGCCGCGGATGCGGCGATCAGCCACCCGCTGAAGACGGCGATGGTGGCCATGTTCGGCCCGCGCACCTCGGGCCCGATGGCGCCGGAGATTTCGCTGGCCAACCAACGGCCGGCCGATTACGTCCACACGCGTCACGTCGACAGCATGCTCGCCAAGCTGGAGGCCGAGACCCGCAATGCTCCGCCGGCGCGCCGCGCGGCGGCTCCTGCAGCGGAGTGACGGCGGCCCCTAGGGGCCGTCCCTTCGCTTTTCCCCGATCAGGAGCCAGTGCTCGCCAATGCTGACGAAATTCATCAGCAGGATCGTCGATTTCTGTCTGCGTTTTCCGCGTAGCGTCGTCATCGTCGGCCTTGTTCTCGCGATGGCGACCGGCGTCTACGCCGCGCGTCATTTCACGATCACCTCCGACATCGACTCGCTGCTGTCGAAGAACCTGCCCTGGCGGCAGCGCAGCATCGCCTTCGAGGACGCCTTCCGCCGCTTCCAGATCATCGACGTCATCGTCGACGCCCCGACGGCGGAACTGGCGGGCGAGGCGACGGATGCGCTGACCTCGGCGCTGCGCCAGGACAAGGCGCATTTCACGACCGTCACCAATTCGAGCGCGGTCGATTTCTTCACCCGCAACGGCCTGTTGTTCCTGCCCCAGGATATGTTCAAGAAGAGCCTCGACGGGCTGGTGCAGGGCGAAGCCCTCATCACCGATCTCGGCAACGACCCCAGCCTGCGCGGCCTCGTTTCGGTGATCGAGGACGTGCTGATCGGCGTCAACCAGCACAAGGTCGAGCTTGGCGCCACGGCGCCGGTGTTCCGCGACGGCGCGCAGACGGTGGAGAACATTCTGGCCGACAAGCCGGCGAGTTTCTCCTGGCGGGCGCTGGTCGAAGGCCACAAGCCGCAATCGCTTGAATTGCGCGGCTTTATTGAGGTGCGCCCGGTGCTCGACTACAAGTCGGTGGAGCCCGGCCATGCGGCGACGCAGGCGCTGCGCGCCATCGCCGCGAAAATCGCCCCCGCATATCAGGCGCGGGTGCGGCTGACCGGCCCGGTGCCGATGTCCGACGAGGAATTCGCCACCATTAAGGAGAACGCCGCGCTCAACGGCTCCATCACCTTCGCCATCGTGCTGCTGATCCTGTGGCTGGCGCTGCGCTCCGTGAAACTAATGTTCGCGGTGTTCGTCAACCTGCTGGTCGGCCTGCCGATCACGGCGGCGGTGGGGTTGCTGCTGGTCGGCAAGTTCAACCTCATCTCGGTCTATTTCTTCGTGCTGTTCGTCGGCATCGGCATCGATTTCTCGATCCAGTACAGTGTGCGTTACCGCGCCGAGCGCTACGACATCCCTGATCTCTATGGCGCGATCCGCAAGGCGGGGCATTATGTCGCCGCGCCTTTGACGCTGGCGGGCCTTGCCACCGCGCTCGGCTTCTTCTCGTTCATCCCGACCCATTACAAGGGCGTGTCGGAGCTTGGGATCATCGCCGGTTGCGGCATGTTGATCGCCTATCTGACCAGCGTCACCGTGTTGCCGGCGCTGATCGCGCTGCTCAACCCCAAGGGCGAGCCGGAGCCGCTGGGCTACACCGCGCTGGCGCCGCTCGATCATTTCCTCGATCGCAACCGGCTGGCGGTGCTGTGGACGGTGATCGGCGTCATCGTCGTGCTGCTGCCCTCGCTCTATTGGCTGCGCTTCGACTTCAACCCGCTCAACCTGCGCAATCCCCACACCGAGGCGATGGCGACCTATCTCGATCTGAAGAAAGATCCCGCCACCAATCTCAACGCGCTCGAAGTGCTGGCGCCCGATCTGAAGGCCGCCGACGCCGTCGCCGCGAAAGTGTCGAAGCTGCCGGAGGTTTCGCGCGCCACCACTCTGTCATTCTTCATCCCTAGGGATCAGGACAAGCGCCTGCCGCAGATTGCCGAGGCCGGCAAGGCGCTCGCCGGCGCCTTCGATCCCGCCAATCTCATGAAGCCGCCGACCGACAAGGATGTGGTGGAGGCGCTCAACGAGGCCGCCTCCCGGCTCAACGATTCCGCCAAAGAGAACCCCGGCGCCGGCGCGGAGGCGGCCAAACAGCTCGCCGCCGCGCTGACCGGCCTCGCCAAGGCCGACCCTAAATATCGCCAGACGGCGGATAACGTGTTCGTCACGCCGCTGAAGCGCGACCTCGCGGCGTTGCAGGCGTCGCTTTCCGGTCAGAAGGTGACGCTGGAAAACCTGCCCAAGGATCTCGTCTCCGACTGGATGACGCCCGACGGCAAGGCGCGCGTCTCGATCGCGCCGAGCGCCGACCCCAACGACAATGATGCGATGCGCCAGTTCGCCAAGGCGGTGCTGGCGGTCGAGCCGGACGCCACGGAGGGGCCCGTCACCATCCTGGAGGCGAGCCAGACCGTGCTCGGCGCCTTCATCGAGGCCGGGATTCTCGCCGTGGTTTCGATCTCGATCCTGCTCTGGCTGGTGCTCGGGCGCGTCTCCGACATGCTGCTGACGCTGATTCCGCTGGCGACGGCGGGCGTGGTGACGATGGAAATCTGCGCGCTGACCGGATTGGCGCTCAATTTCGCCAATATCATCGCCTTTCCTCTGATGCTGGGCGTCGGCGTGGCGTTCAAGATTTATTACATCATGGCGTGGCGCAGCGGCGTCACCAACCTGTTGCAGACCAGCCTGACGCGGGCGGTGATCTTCAGCGCGCTGACGACGGCGGTGGCCTTCGGCAGTCTGATGTTCTCCTCCCACCCAGGCACGGCGAGCATGGGGCGTCTGCTGGCGCTGTCGCTAGTCACGACTTTGTGCGCCGCCGTGCTGTTCCAGCCGATTTTGATGGGCAAGCCGCGACAGGCGGCGGAGGAAGCGCATTAGGGGGAAATCCCATGAAGCTCGTAATCGTAGGGACTCTTCTGGCGTGGGTCGGCGCGGGCGCAGCGGCCTTCGCCGCCAACGGTTCGCCCCAGGAGCAGGCCGCCTGCCGGCCTGACGTGCGCCGGCTCTGCGGCAAGATCGGCCGCGGCGACGAAAATAAGTATCGCGACTGTTTACAGACGCATTTCTCAGAATTGTCGCAAAAATGCCGGCAGGTTTTGATGAAGCATCAGAACCAGCACTGAAGACTTCGGCGCCGGGAACCAAATTCGGGACCGGCGCTTTCGTTGAGGGGCTTAATCCCTTAGCTCAACGTAGTTGCCATCTCAGCTTCAATCGTCAGGAGATAGGAATGAATTTTCGCGCGTTTGCCATTTTGGCGCTTACGTTGGCGGCGACGCCGACGCTAGCCGCTGAGGCGTACAAGTACACGCCGGCGCAGAAGGACGCCTGCCTGCCGGATGTTCGCCGTTTCTGCAAGGACGTGCATCCGCCGAAGGGCGCCGACGAGTCGACGGTGCAGACGATGTACCAGGCCTGCCTCAACAAACACCGCGACAACGCCCAGCCCGACCACCTATCTCAAAAATGCCTCGACTTGTTTACAGAATACGGGCGCTGACGGTTGCGTCGGCGCTCCGCTAGCTCGGGGCGCCGGCGCCTAAATGGAGTATTCAGCGATGAAGTTTCGCTCAGCCTTCGCCCTGGCCTTTCTCATCGCCACGACGGCGATGGTCCGCGCCGACGATTCCGAGCAGCCCACAGCGTCGGGCCTCTGGGAAGCCTTAGACGACAGCGGCAAACCAGAAGGCTGGTTCCTGTTCACGCAGAAAGATGACGTTTATTCGGCCCGCCTTGTCAAAGGCTTCAAGAAAGAAGGCGACGACACCCCGCCGACGGTCGTCTGCGACAAATGCCCGGGCAAGAAGAAGGGCGCCCACATCATGGGCCTCACCCTGTTCTGGGGCATGAAGCGCGATGGGCTCAACTACACCGACGGCCACGTCCTCGATCCCCGCGATGGCTCCGTCTACCACGCCAAGATGTGGCTCGATGAGGACGGCAAGATGCTGCACGTACGCGGCTATCTCGGCATCCCCATGCTAGGCAAGACGCAGGACTGGCGCCGCCTGCCCGACGACGCGATGAAGGCCGAGGACGTTCCGCCGGAAATCCTGGCCAACGGAGAAGTTTCGCCCAGCGACACGCCGCCCAAGTCGAAACATGCCGCCGGCGAGAAGCCGAAACACAAGAAGACAAGATCCGCCAAGAGCGACAGGCCAAAGCCGTCGAAGACCGGCAACGCGGACGCGGACAGCGCCGATAAAGACCCTCAGTAGGTCGTCGTCCACCAGCGCTGAAAATAGGCGGGCCCGATGAGATTGGGTCCGTTGAAATAGGCCGGCGATCTGGTGTCGGAGAAATACTGGTTGTCGCCGCCGGGATTGTAGTCCGTCCCCCGGTCGATGTATCTCGGGAAATTGTAGGCGGATACAGGAGCGTGATGCTTCGGCGTCACGCGGTAGGGCGTAACGCGGTGGCGCGTCACGTGAGGGCGCGTGACCTTCGCATCGACGGGGCCGGCGGCGAAAGCCGCGAAGCCCAGGAGGGCGAAAAGTGCGGGAACGCCCCGGGGCAACCGCGTCATGGAAAACTCCAAAATCTACTCAACGATGTGTCTAAGCTGAAAGACACTACCCGAAAAGCGGAAAAGAGCCCTGAATTTCCGTCGGCCCGCCACCGCGCCTTCGGCGCCACAGTAAATAACGCTTTAAGGACGCCAAAGTTCCAGGCCGCGCGCGAAGCGGGGGCGAGCAAATTCTCGAGCCGCAGTTGACGCGCCCTGCGCGGATCGGCGCCCGGCCATGCGAAAATGAATAGCTCCTGCCTATTGTTTTTTAACTTTCTTAGCTCACTTGACGGAATAACGGCGTGAAATTCTGTTTATCATAAAAACGGATGCCGCGCGGCAGAATTGCCGCGACGTCGCCATGCAATGCTTACATATCTTTTTGCATTGCACCATTGACGTGTGCAGCGCAGCACGTTATATGAACATTCGTCAGTGTGGGGAAACGCTTGAACACTCCAACGTCGTCGCCAGCCGGAGGGCCTGGCGAAACAAGATGGAGACATCCATGAATCTCTCGTTCTTCCGCCGCTATTTCCGCGCTCGCAACGTCTATTGGAATGTCGTGCGCGAGTTGTCCTATTACACCGACCGCGAGTTGCACGATCTCGGCATCGATCGCGCCGACATCCCCGAGATCGCTCAGGCCGCCGCGCACGAGGCGTGACGGCGGTGGGCGAGACCCTCGCCGCCGCGCGCCACTGTTGCGATCCCGCTGAGGGATTCCCGCTCGCCCGCATAGGCGGACGAGCAAGCCGTCTCAGAACTCCGACCATTCATGAGCGCCGCCGCCCGCCGCTTTGGCGAGGGCGGGCTTCGCCGGCGCCGCTGGCTTAACCGGCGGCCGTTTCGGCGCGACGAAGGCATGCGGAGCCGCCTTCTGCAATTCGCGCCGCATCTGCGCATCGCGCGCGGGGCCAAGGTTGAAGGCGCTGATCAACTCCGCCAACCGCGTCGTCTCCTGCGCCAGCGAATGGCTGGCCGCGTTCGATTCCTCCGCCATCGTCGCGTTTTGCTGGGTCGCCTGATCCATCGCATTGATCGCGCCGTTGACCTCCTCAAGGCCCTGCGCCTGTTCCTGCGCGCCGCCGGCGAGATCGGCCACCACCCGATTGATCTCCGACACGCGCGAAATGATGCGCTCCAGGCCGCCGCCGGTCTCGGTGACCAAGCGCACGCCATTCTCCACCTGCGCCGCCGAATCGGAAATGAGCGTCTTGATCTCCTTGGCGGCGTCGGCCGAGCGTTGCGCCAGCGCCCGGACTTCGCTCGCCACCACGGCGAAGCCTCTGCCCGCCTCGCCCGCCCGCGCCGCCTCGACCCCGGCGTTGAGCGCCAGGAGATTGGTCTGGAACGCAATTTCGTCGATGACGACGATGATCTGGGCGATCTGCTGCGAGGATTTGGAGATCATGTCCATCGCCTCCACCGCCCGCTTGACGACGACGGCGCCCTCCCGCGCGTCGTGATCGGCGGTCGAGACCAGCCCGCTGGCGTTCTTCACCCCGTCGGCCGAGGTTTTCAGCGTCGCGGTGATCTCGTCGAGCGCGGCGGCTGTCTTCTCCAGCCGCGCCGCCTGCTCCTCGGTGCGCGACGAAAGATTGTCGGAAGCGTGCGCGATCTCCTCGACGCCGGACTTGATGCCGTCCGCGTTGTCGCGCACCGACAGCATGGTCTGGCGCAGCTTATCGAGGGCGGCGTTGAAATCGACGCGCAGCTTGTCGAGCCGCGGCTCGAACGCGGTCTCGATGCGATAGGCGAGATCGCCACCGGCCAGCTTGACCAGGCCGACGCCGAGCGCGCCCGTGGCCTCCTCCAGCCGGCGCTCCTTTTCGGCGCGCTCCTGGTCGAAGGAGACCCGCGAGGTTTCCGCCTCGCTGCGGGCGCTTCGGGCGGAAATTTCGAGCGAGGCGCGGGCGCGGGCGGCGTCTTGGAACACGTGCAGAGCTTCGGCCATGCGGTCGACTTCGTCCTTGCCGGTCGCCTTCGGCAATTCGGCGTCGAGGTCGCCAGCGGCCAGCGCGCTGGTGGCGGCGCTGAGCGCGCTGAGCCGGCGCGTCAGGCCAAAGACGACGCTCCAAGCCGCCGCGCCGATGAGAAGGCACAGCGCGAGGGCGACCGCCGAGCCTAGCAGCAACTCGTGGCGGACGCTGGCGTTGAGATCGTCGATGTAGACCCCGGTGCCGACCGTCCAGCGCCAGGGGGCGAAAAATTTGACGAAGGAAAGTTTTGGCGAGGGCTGGTCGAGCGGCGCGCCGGGCTTGGCGTATTCATAGGACACGAAGCCCTGGCCCTGCTGGCTGGCGACTTCGTGCATCTCGCGCGACAAATACTTGCCGCTGGGGTCCTTCTGGTCGCGCCCATTGACGCCCTCCTGGTCGGGCCGCGCACCATGGACGATGGTGACCATGTTGTCGTCCTGCACGAACAGGTAGCCGTCGCCGTTGTAGCGCATACTGCGCACGATCGCCTTGGCGCGGGTCTGCGCCTCGGCTTCGCTGATCTTGCCCTGCGTGAAGGCGAGATACTGGCCCTCGATCGCCTTGTGGGCGACCTCGACGATGTTGCGCAACTGCGTCTGCCGAGCGGCGTAGACCTGCTCGATCTCCCGCCAGGTCTGGAAGGCGAGCAGCCCGATCATCGCCAACACGAACATCGCGATGACAAGGGTCAGACGCCCGCGAATGGAATCGAACCAGCGGATTGCAGTGGCATCGGGCGAAGCATTTGGCATGACGGGCTCCCGACGGCGCGCGGGCGCTCGTCCTGGTTTTCGAGGATGGGAAATGGTTCGGGCTTGCCTTGGCGAACCCTTGGAACCCGGCGGCGGAGCGGCCTCATGCCTGCGGAGTCCTGCTCCGCCCACAGCGCCTCGGCTGAATCGCATAAAAGCGTCAACAAAGAGTTGCAAGATGCGGCGACGTCAAATTTCTCGGGTTAATGGAGCGTCGGCGTTTGCGGTCGGGCCAGGGCCGTTCAACGCTCTCTGCTGGGTCCCAAATGCAATAATTTTGAAAGTTTTGACGCGGGAAGCGTGGCGAATGATTGAACGAAGCCGCTATCGCGGCGGAGCGGCGAGCGGATTTGGCGGGTGATGGCGTGAGAAGCCTCCCGCCTGAGAGGATGGGGTGTCGTAACCCACTCTCAGACAGGAGATTTCCAGATGGCTGCCTTGAGCCCTCTGCGCCGGCGTATGATCGAAGACATGACGATCCGCAATCTGTCGCCGGCGATGCAGCGATCCTACATCCACGCGGTCGCGAGGTTCAGCGATTATTTCGGACGATCCCCGGACAAGCTGGCGCTGGACGATGTGCGCGCCTATCAGGTCCATCGCCTCGAACGGCGTCGCCTGGGGTTCGCTCAACTAGGTAGTCTGCGCCTTGCGGTTTTTTTTACGGAGTGACGCTCGACCAGGCGATCATTCCGGAACGCATCCCTTACGCCCGCGAGCCGCGCAAGCTGCCGACGGTCTTGAGCGCCGAGGAGGTCGTGCGCTTCCTGGAGGCGGTTTCGAG
>JAJYDD010000101.1 GCA_021777795.1 Pseudomonadota bacterium
CGCGGCGGGCGGCGAAGGGGCGCCGCTGGTTCCGCTCTATCACGCGGCGATTGCGGCGGGGCTCGAACGGCCGCTGATGATCCTCAACTGGGGCGGCGTCGGCAACGTCACCTATCTCGGGCGCGACGGCGAGATCGTCGCCTTCGACACTGGCCCCGCCAACGCCCCGCTCGACGATTTCGTGCGCCGCCGGCTCGGCCTTTCGCATGACGAAAATGGCGCGCTGGCGGCGAGCGGCGCGGTGGATGCGGCGCTGGTGGCGGCCTGGATGGACGATCCCTATTTCCGCCGCCCGGCGCCCAAATCGCTCGACCGCAATCATTTCCAACGCTTAGTCGCAGGCGCCGAATCGCTCTCGGACGCCGATGGCGCGGCGACGCTGGCCGCCTTCACCGTCGAGGCGACGGCGGCGGCGCTGGCGCTCACGCCCGAAGCCCCGAAACGCTGGCTGGTGTGCGGAGGGGGGCGGCGCAACGCGACCCTTATGGCGCGGCTGGCGCGCCGGCTCGGCGTTCCCGTGGAGCCGATAGAGGCGATCGGCCAGGACGGCGACTTCGTGGAGGCCGCCTGTTTCGCCCATCTGGCCTTGCGCTCGCGGTGCGGGTTGCCGCTTTCGCTGCCCTCGACGACAGGCGCGCCGAGGCCGACGACTGGCGGCGTCTATTGGCCCCGCGCGTAAAAAAGCCCCGCCGAAGCGGGGCCTTTGAAGCGGATCGCGGCGACAAGCCGCCGCGCTGGCGCAAATCAGCAGACGTTGACGGTCTGATTGCCGATGAAATTGCCGAAGGTGTCGTAAATCGGCTGAACTTGGTAGCAACTGCCGTAATAGGCGCCGCCGACCAGCGCGCCGGCCGCCAGGCCAAGGCCGAGACCGCCCCAACCCCAGCCGCCATAGCCGCCGTAGCCGCCGTACCCCCAACCGCGATGGCCCCAACCGCCATAGCCCCAACCGCGACGGCCCCAGCCGCGGCCGTAGCCGCCTGCGAAGCGACCGCCGCGGAACCCACCACCGCGGAACCCGCCGCCACGAAACCCGCCGCCGTGAAATCCGCCGCCGTGGAAACCGCCGCCGCCGAAGTGGCCGCCACCGCCGCCGAAGTGGCCGCCGCCGCCGCCGAAGTGCGGACCCGCCATCGCCGGCGACGCGAGCGTCGCCAATGCGAATGTGGCGGCCGATATCGAGCCTATGAGAGCGCTTCTGATCGTCATGACATAACTCCCAGTCTCAAACCTGTTCTAGACTGCCGCCCCATGCTTTTAGTCTCGGGCGACATCATCTCACAGACGAAATGTTTGCGCCCGAAACGGGTTCCATCACGTCAGGATTCAGGCGGTTTGTCGACTAACGAAAAAATTAGCGTGAAAACAACGTGAATTATGAACAACCGTTCAGAAACACATGTGTCACAACACCGGCGAGCGCGCGCCATCCATGCCGATCGTCACGCCGGTCACATAGGCCGCGCGATCCGAGCACAGGAAAGCGACGACGTCGGCGATCTCTTGCGACGAGGCGATGCGGCCGAGCGGAATGGCGGCGGCCGCGCGCCGGCGCGCCTCGGCGAGATCGACGCCGAGCTGGCGCGCGGTGGCGGCGAGCCCCTCGGTGAGACGCTCGGTCTCGGTGAGGCCGGGATTGACCGCGACCACGCGCACGCCGCGCGCCGCATAGGCGTTGGCGAGGCCGGCGGTGGCCAGCATCAGCGCGGCGTTGGCCGCCCCGCCCGCCAGATGCGTCGGCGAGGCGACCTTGCCGCCCATGCCGATGACATTGACGATGACGCCGCGCCCGCGCGCGCCCATGCGCTTCGACAGCGGATCGAAAGCGTTGACATAGGTGAAGAATTTCGCGTCCATCGCGGCGCGCCAATCGGCCGGGGTCAGTTCGTCGGCGGGCGTGCGCCGCGCCGCGCCGGCGCTGTTGACGAGAATGTCGATCGCGCCCAGCCGGCGCTCGACCTCGTCGATGGCGGCGAGCGCCGAGGCCGCATCGCCGAAATCGGCGGCGACGCCCTCGGCGCCGGGCAACTTCGCCAAAGCCGAAGCGATATTCGCGGGATCGCGCGAGACGATGGCGACGCGCGCGCCTTCGGCGAGCAGGGTTTTCGCGCAGGCGAGGCCGATGCCCTTGGAGCCGCCGGTCACCAGGGCGACGCGGCCGTTCAATGCGAGATTCATGAGGTTAGCCTTTCCGGCGCTGCGCCGCATAAGCCTCGTGGCGCGCCGCGATCGCTTGCGCGAAGGCGCCCGAGAGGCCGATGTCCTCCAGCATAAGCGCGGCCTCGCGCATTTCGGCGGCCCGGCGCACGCCATGCTGGGCGACGCGGCCGGGCATGGTCTTCAACACCTGCGCCCAATCCATGCCGGGATAGGAGGCGGCAAGGCTTTTCAGCACGCCCTCGGTGACGCCGGTCCCGGCGCCGGCGAGGCTGAGATCGACCATGATCGCCTCCAGCCCCTTGATGACCAGCGACCGGCAAAGTTTCGTCGCCGAGGCTACGCCGATTTCGGCGCTGACCGGGTCGATCTTCATGCCGAGCGGGTTGAGCCGGACCGCCACCGCCTCGGCCTTCGCGCCGCCGGCGAGAATGGGCGAGGCGATCCCGAGCCCCGCCACCGGCGACATCACCGCGAACTCGACGAAATCGACGCCTTCGCCCAGCGCCGAAGCGACCGCGCGCTTGGTCGAGGGCGAAACGGAGTTGAGATCGACGTAAATCTGTCCCGGGCGCAGATGCGGCGCGGTCTCGCGCGCGGCGGCGATGGCCTGATCGGCGGTGACGGCGGAAATGACGATCTGCGCCCCCTCGACGGCGCCCTGCGGGCTTGCCGCCAGCCGCACGCGATCCTTGGCGGCAAGGCCGGGATCGGCGGGTTTGACATCATAGACCGCCACCGAGGCGCCGGCCTGCACGAACTGGCGCGCGAACAACTGGCCGACTTCGCCATATCCAATGAGAGCGAGCATCATGGGCGGCGCCTTCATACAAGAGGGACAGTCAATTCGGCGATGACGGCGCGAGTCTCAGGCCGCACGCCGCGCCACCAGGCGAAAGCCTCGGCCGCCTGCTCGACCAGCATGCCGACGCCATCGGCGAGTTGGCCGGCGCCGGCCGTTTTCGCCTCGGCGAGAAACGGCGTCAGCCCCCGGCCATAGACAAGCTCGACGGCCAGCGCCCCGCGCGCGAAACAGGAGGGCGGCGCCGGCGGCGCCTCGCCGCGCCAACTCGCCGAAGTCGAGTTGAGCACCAGATCGTAAGCCGGCCGCCGCGCCAGCGCCTCATAGCCGCAGGCGTCGAGCGGCCCGAGTGCTGCGAACGCCTCGACGAGCGCCGCCGCCTTCGCCTCGTCCCGGTTGGCGACCGTCAGCAGCGCCGGGCGGCGCTCCAGGATCGCCGGCGCCGCGCCGCGCGCGGCCCCGCCCGCGCCGAGCAGCAGCACGCGACGGCCGGCCACGGCAAAGCCGAGATTGACCTCGATGTCGCGCAAAAGCCCGAGGCCGTCGAAATTCTCGCCGAGCGTGCGTCCGTCCTCGAATTTCAGCGCATTGACCGCGCCCGCCGCGCGCGCCCGTTCGGACAGGACATCGGCGGCGGCGAAGGCGTCGAGTTTGAACGGCGCCGTCACATTGGCGCCCCGGCCGCCCTCGGCGCGAAACGCGGCGAGCGCCGAGCCGAAGCCGCCGAGCGGCGCCTCGATGGCGGCATAAGCCATATCCTGCCCACAGGCGCGGGCGAAGGCGGCGTGAATGAACGGCGATTTGGAATGGCCGATGGGGTTGCCGAATACGGCGTAGGCGTCCGTCAATGTCCTGGTCTCCCGTCGCCCTCATGCGACGGTTCCGCGCGCCGATCAAGACGGCGCAGGGCAACAAAAAGCCGGGCGCTAGGCCCGGCTTCGTCGCGCCGCGTGGCGGCGAATCAATGCAACAGGGCGCGCCGCCGCTCGGCTTCGCCGGCGAGGATGACCCGGGTCGCCCGGTGCATCCACGGCGCCGCTTCGAGACTGACGCGGTTGCACTCGCCCAAATGGGCGCGCGCCACGCGCGCCGCGGCTTCTTCGCTTGCCGCCTCGATCACCTCGCTGCGGCACGGCGCGGCGTTTTGACCAGGCCGATCATAGTAGAAGGCATGCCAGATGTGATGGCTCATAAGACCTCCCGCATCTTTTGTGAAAGAACGCCGACGCCTGTGACGCCACGCTTTTCTTTTGCGGCTGTCTTAGCACATTGGCGCGTTTCCGGGCACACGGAATTTTAACGCGAGCGAAATATTTTTGTGATCGGCCCGCGATCATCTCCCCCGCCAAGCCAATACAATTTGAGTGAGTGAAACAATCACTTCCACAACTATAAGGATCACCACTGTCGCCTCAAGTCGCGTCGCGCGGTTGGCGTCAATGATGTCGGTCAAGGCGTGGGCGGTTTCGACGATGACTTCCAGCTTGCGCTTCAAGGCCCCGGCGCGCTCTTTCAACTCGTATTCGTCCTCCAGCCGCGCATAGAGCCGCTCCAGGTCCGGCCGGTCCCAAAGCACGTCCGGCTTCTCCTCGACGGCGACGCGGCCGGAAACGCGGTGCTGGGCGATCAACGCCTGACCGATGAGTTGCAGCATGGCGCGGCGGCTGAACGGCGGCCGCCCGCTTTCCGCCAGTTCGCGCGCGAACGGCTCGATGACGTCGAAGACGCGGTTGACCTCGCGCTCGTCTCGACCCAGCGCCACCGATTTCGCCAGCGCGTCGGCGATGACGAGGAAACGTTCGGGCGACAGGTTCTTGATGTGAATGGGGCCGCCGGCCTCGACGGGTTCGTCGCCGTCTGGCGCGATCACCAGGGCCGCGGTCTCGTCGTCGGCGCGCGCGCGGGGGCCGGCGATGCGCGACTTAAGCTGTGCGAGCAGATCTTCTTCTTCGAGCGGCGACAGGCCGATCATCACCGCCGCGCCAAATCGAAACAGCGCCACCATGCCCCCGGCGCCGGCGCGAAACGCCAGCGGCGCCTGGGACAGCGTATCGGGCCGCTCTAGCCCCGCCGTGTCGATGCGGTCGCCGACCAGCAGCGCCCGCGCGGTCAGGCGGGTTGGCGTCGGGCTCGTGGAATCGATCATGCTCGCCCAGGTCGGCGCCTACTCGACCGGTTCGACCCCCTCGGCCGTCACCCGGGTCAGGACGCCATTGTGTATATCGAACATGAACCCCTGCACAGACAAGCGCCCCGCCGCCACCGCCTCGGCGATCCAGGGGAAGGTCATCAGATTCGCCATCGATACGCGCACCAGCCCGGCCTCGGCCTCGGGCAGGCTCGGCGATTTGCCGTCCTGCGGCAGCGCCGGCTTGCCGATCTCGACCCAGGAAGCGACGAAATCGCTGGCCTGCGGCGGCGGTCCGTAGACCAGCGCGCGCGCGCCGCCGCATTGCGCATGGCCCATCACCACCAGTCGGCGCACCTTGAGCACGCGCACGCCGAATTCGAGCGCGGCGCTCGTGCCGTGGTAGCCCGGCGATTGCGGCTCATAGGGCGGCGCGAGCGCTGCGACGTTGCGCACGACGAACAATTCGCCGGGCACCGCCGCGAAGATCGTTTGCGGATCGGCGCGCGAGTCCGAGCAGGCCAGAATCATCGTCTCCGGGCTCTGGCCCCAATGGGCCAGCGCCTCGTAGCGCGCCCGCTCCGTCGGCCAGATCTCGGAGCGGAACTTGCGATATCCGGCGATCAACTCGTCCATGCGCCCGCTCACTTCCCCAGCAGCGTTTCGCTAGCGCCCGGTCGCGCGTCTTGCAACCTAACTTCCCGTCAATCGACGCGCGCGGGCGCCCGCGCGCGCTCGGCCAGCGCCTTCAGCGCAGCCGTGCGGGTTGGCTGGATGAGGCCGGCGGACATGACGAGTTGCGCCGCCTCGTTGGGGGTGATCGACACTTCGATCACGTCCTTGATAGGCACGTAGAAATAAAAGCCAGTCGTCGGGTTCGGCGTGCAGGGCAGGAACACCGAAATCATCGGCTCCTCGCCCAGCGCCTCGGCGATCACCGGCGGCGGCTCCGACGAAATGAACACGATCGACCATTGCCCCTTGGCGGGATATTCGACCAGCCCGACCTTGCGGAACTGCGTGCCGCCTTCGCGGAAAATCGTCTCGAAAATCTGCTTCAGGCTCTTGTAGACGCTACGCACCACCGGCGTGCGGTCGAGCATCGCCTCGCCCGCGCCCAGCAGCGTGCGGCCGGCGATATTGGCGGCCAGAAAGCCGAGCACCGTGATGCCGAACAGCGCGATGACGACGCCGAAGCCCGGCACATGGATCGGCAGGTAATTGTCCGGCCACAGCACCGAGGGCGCGAGCGGCTTGACCCAGTTGTCGATCAGCGAGATCAGCCACCAGGCGAAATAGACGGTCAGCCCCAACGGCCCGAACACCACGAGGCCGGTGAAGAACCACGACCGAAGCCGCTGCCACACCGTGCGGTGCGGGGCGGGAAGCCTTGGAGGTTCCAACGTCATATCTCGGGCCTCGCCGGCCGCCTGCGGAATGGGGCGTGGTCCGCTTATCTATTCGACCGTCACGGATTTCGCCAGATTGCGCGGCTGGTCAGCATCCTTACCCATGATGACGGCGGTATGATAGGCCAACATTTGCACAGGGATTGCGTAGACAATAGGCGCGAAGGTCGAGGCCATGTCCGGCATCGGCAGGAAGCTTTCGAGCGTCACCGCCGCTTCCTCCGCCGCATGGGCGTCGCCGATCAGGAAGATGCGCCCGCCTCTCGCGGAGACCTCCTGCATGTTGGAGATCGTTTTCTCGAACACCGGATCGCGCGGGCCGAGCACGATAACCGGCATGGCCGCGTCGATCAGCGCGATCGGCCCGTGCTTGAGTTCGCCCGCCGCATAGCCCTCGGCGTGGATATAGGACAGTTCCTTGAGTTTCAGCGCGCCTTCGAGCGCCAGCGGATAGGCCGTGCCGCGGCCGAGATAGAGCACGTCGCGGGCGGTGCTGAGCTTCTGGGCGATCTTCTCGACCGCCGGTTCCAGCTTCAAGGTCTCGGCGACGAGGCCGGGGGTGGCGGCAAGCTCGCCGACGAGCCGCGTCTCGTCCGCTTCACTGAGCACGCCGCGCGCGCGCCCGAGGCCCAGCGCAAGGGCCGCCATCGCCACGAGTTGGCAGGTGAACGCCTTGGTCGAGGCGACGCCGATCTCCGGCCCCGCCAGCGTCGGCGCCACGGCGTCGGCGAGGCGCGCGATGCTGGAGGTCGCGACATTGACCACCGCGACGCTGCGCGCGCCGTTGTCCTTGACGTAGCGCAGCGACGCCAGGGTGTCGGCGGTCTCGCCCGATTGCGAGACGAAGATCGTCAGGCCGTCCTTGTCGACGGGCGGCTCGCGGTAGCGATATTCGCTGGCGACATCGACCTCGACCGGCAGGCGGGCGAAACGCTCGATCCAGTATTTGCCGACGAGACCCGCGACATGCGCGGTGCCGCAGGCGACGATGGATACGCGGTTGAGGCTCTTGGGATCGACCGGCCAGTCGAACGGCTTCAACCTCTGCGCGCCCATATCGACATAATGGGCGACGGTGTGGCCGATGACCTCGGGCTGCTCGTGGATTTCCTTGGCCATGAAGTGGCGGTAATTGCCCTTCTCGGCGAGCAGGCCGCCGGCCGGCGTCTTGACGAAGCGGCGCTGCACGACATTGTTGTCGGCGTCGCGGAACTCGGCGCCCTCGCGCGTCACGATCGCCCAATCGCCCTCTTCGAGATAGGCGACGCGGTCAGTGAAGGGGGCGAGGGCCAGCGCGTCGGACCCTAAAAACATCTCGCCGTCGCCCTGCCCCACCGCCAGCGGCGCGCCCTGGCGCGCGCCGATGAGCAGGTTGTCCTCCCCCTCGAACAGATAGACGAGCGCGAAGGCGCCGCGCATCCGCCGCAGCGAGGCGTAAACGGCGTCGGCCGGGCTTTTGCCGGCGGCGAGTTCGTCGGTGACGAGGAAGGCGGCGATCTCCGAATCGGTCTCGGTGGCGAAGCGATAGCCCTTGGCGGCGAGTTCCTCGCGAAGCGTGCGGAAATTCTCGATGATGCCATTATGGACCACGGCGAGGCGGTCGCTGGCGTGGGGATGGGCGTTGTTCTCGGTCGGCCGGCCGTGCGTCGCCCAGCGGGTGTGGCCGATGCCGATGGCGCCATGCAGCGGGTGATCGGCGAGCCGGGTCTCCAGGTTGCGCAGCTTGCCCTCGGCGCGCACGCGCTTCAGTTCGCCGCGCTCCAGCGTCGCGACGCCCGCCGAATCATAGCCGCGATATTCGAGCCGCTTCAGCGCCTCGACCAATCTCGGCGCCGCGGCGCCGTTGCCCAGAATGCCGACGATCCCGCACATGGTTACAACCCCCGGCCGCGTCTTAAAGCCATAGACAGCAATCGCCGGGCCAAGCCCGGCCGCGCGCCCCTTATACCGCCAAACTCCTAATGCACCGCGCATTTTGGCGCGCGCATGGCGGGATTGGCGCGGCGCGAGGGCGCCCCGTTTTGGCACGCAGGCGCGTTTCGTTTAGCGCCTATCGCCCCGCCTCCCATAATTCAGGCGCAAACTCGGCTGCAAAATTCGACCGGAACTGGTATCGTGACCGCGATGACAAAATTGCTGGAACTGGCGCTTGAAAAGGTTCAAGCCCTGCCTCCCGAGATGCAGGATCAGGCGGCGCGTATGCTGCTGATTTATGCTGGCGACGACGCGCCGATCGCGGAACTGACGCCGGAAGAAGAAGCGGACTTGATCGAAGCCAAGGCCGAAGTGGCGCGCGGCGAATTGGCGAGCGAGGCCGAGGTGGAGGCGGCGCTGTCCAAATACCGACAGTGAAGCTCAGCTACTCGAAACGCGCGCTTGGGCAGATCGATGCGGCGCTCGGCTATGTCTCCCTTCGATCGCCGGCCGGCGCCGCCAAGATCGAAGCGCGAATGGCGGCGATTCTCGCGCTGGCGCAAATCCAGCCCCTTATTGGCGTCCGAACCAGGGTTCATGCGGTGCGCAGGGTTTTCCTCACCCCCTATCCCTATCTGATCGACTATCAGATCGCGGACGATGAAATTATCGTGCTGCGGTTTCGCCATGCGTCGCGAGATCCAGCCCCGGCCCTGAGGCCGATGTAAAGCTCCCCGCCCCGTCAACGCCGCCGCCGGGAAAGACGTCGCCAGTTTTTCGCGACAAAACGCCCATTCCCCTTTAGAGCCCCGTTTCGAAACGGATCGAGATTATGGCTCCCAGACTTTTCCTACGCGGCATCGACTACTCGCTCGGCGTCAATCCCCTGCTGACGGGGGCGGAGATTTCCGTCTCGCCGGGCGAGCGCATCGCGCTGGTCGGGCGCAATGGCTCCGGCAAATCGACGCTGTTGCGGATCGCCGCCGGGCAGATCGTGCCCGACAAGGGCGAGCGGTTCGTGCAGCCGGGCCTCAACATGGCCTATCTCGAACAGGCGCCGGATTTCTCGGGCTTTGCCACCGCGCTCGAATATGCCGCGCAAGACCTCGACGAGGACGAGCATTATCGCGCCCGCTCGCTGCTGGAGGATGCGGGCCTGCGCGAGGACGCCGACCCCGCCCGGTTCTCCGGCGGCGAGGCGCGCCGCGCCGCCATCGCCCGCGCGCTCGCCAACGAGCCGGAACTGCTGCTGCTCGACGAACCCACGAACCATCTCGACATCGTCGCCATCGAGTGGCTGGAGACGCGGCTGAAGGAGACCCGCGCCGCTTATCTCCTCATCAGCCACGACCGCCGCCTGCTCTCCAATCTGACCACCTCCACCATCTGGCTCGACCGCGGCGTGACGCGCCGTCTCGATCGCGGCTTTTCCAGCTTCGAGGCCTGGCGCGACGAGGTGCTGGAGACCGAGGAGAGCGAGCGCCACAAGCTCGGCCGCAAAATCAAGGACGAGGAACACTGGATGCGCTACGGCGTCACCGCAAGGCGCAAGCGCAACGTGCGCCGCGTCGGCGAACTCGCCGATTTGCGCACCCAATTGAAGACCGCCCGCACCGCGCCCTCCGCCGTCACCATGACCGCGCAGGACGCGCAGCCCTCCGGGGCGCTCGCGGTCGAGTTGAAGAAAGTGTCGAAGGCGCTGGGCGGGCGCACCTTGGTCAGGGATCTGTCGTTCCGGCTGTTGCGCGGCGACCGGCTCGGCATCGTCGGGCCCAATGGCGCCGGCAAGACCACGCTCATCAAGATGGTGACCGGCGCGCTGGAGCCCGACGCCGGCGAGGTGACCTTCGGCGCCCGGCTGGCGGCGGTGACGCTCGACCAGTTCCGCGCCGAACTCCCCGATACGACGACGGTGACCGAGGCGCTGACCGGCGGCGGCTCCGATTTTATCGAGGTCGGCGGCCAGCGAAAGCACGTCATGGGCTATATGCGCGAATTCCTGTTCCAGCCCGAGCAGGCGCGCACGCCCATCGGCAAGCTCTCGGGCGGCGAGCGCGGCCGGCTGATGCTCGCGCGCGCTTTCGCCTCGCCCAGCAACCTTTTGGCGCTCGACGAGCCGACCAACGATCTCGACATCGAGACGCTCGACGTCTTGCAGGAGATGCTGGCGACCTATCCCGGCACGATACTTTGCGTGAGCCACGACCGCGATTTCCTCGACCGCATCGCCACGGAAATCCTGTTCGCCGAGAGCGACGGGACGTGGACGGCTTATGCCGGCGGCTATTCCGACATGGTGCGCCAGCGCGGCTCCGGCGTGACGGCGGCGGCCGTGGCGGTGAAGGCGGCGTTCGTCGCCGACCGGGCCGAGCGCGCGGCGGGGGCGAAACGCAAGCTGTCGTTCAAGGACCAGCGCGCGCTCGACATGCTGCCGGGGCGCGTTTCCGAGATGCAAGCGAAGCTTGCGACGTTGGAGACACGGCTCGGCCAGCCCGCGAACGCCGACA
>JAJYDD010000102.1 GCA_021777795.1 Pseudomonadota bacterium
ACGAACATTCAGGCGCTCACCACGACCGCGCTTTCCGGTCTTGGCACGACCGCTCTGGCCGGCGCGACGACGACGGCGCTCGGCTACATGACGTCGACCCAGCTCGGCGCGCTCAGCAGCAACCAGGTGCAGGCGCTGACGACGACGCAGCTCGACGCCGTGACGACGACGGTGCTCAACGCGCTCAACGCCGCCAGGCTTTCGAGCGCGCAGATTGGCGGGCTGACGACGACGGCGAACAACGCCTTGACGACGACCCAGGTGACGGCGCTCAGCAGCGCGCAGGTGCAAGGCCTCAGCGCGGCCAACGCCAATGCGATGACTTCGACCAATTTGCAGGCATTGACCACGTCCGCGCTCGCCGGCCTCACTTCGACCGTCGCCTCGGCGCTGTCCTCAACGGCCCTCAACGGACTCGGCTCCACGCAGATCGCGGCGCTCACCACCTCGCAGCTTAACGCGCTGTCGGCGACGCAGCTCGGCGGGCTGTCGACGACCAACCTCGCGGCGATCGCCGCCGCCAAGCTTAGCTCGAGCCAGATCGGCGCCATGACTTCGACTACGCTCAACGCGCTCTCGATATTGCAGGTGGCGTCACTGACCAGCAAGGAGGTGAGCGGCCTTGGCGCCGCGGAGCTCAATTCGCTGAGCTCGACCAACCTGCAGGCGCTGGCCGTCGCCTCGCTCGCCGGATTGACGACGACGGCGATTTCCGGCGCCACCACCACCGCGCTCGGCAATCTGACCTCGACGCAGCTTGGCGCGCTGACGACGGCCCAGGTCCAGGGTCTGACGACGACCCAGCTCGACACGGCCTCGACCACTGTGCTGAATGCGCTCGAAGCCTCGAGGTTCTCGACCGCGCAGGCGGCGGGCTTCACCTCGACGGCGGCGTTGGGGCTGACAACGGCGCAGTTCGCCGCGCTGACCAGCGCCGACACGGGCGCCTTGTCGACGACCGTGCTCAACGCCCTCTCCTCGACGGACATGCAGTCCCTGGCCTCGACCGCGCTCAACGGCCTCACCGCCGCGACGATCTCCGGCCTGACCACGACCGCGATCGGCAATTTGAGCACGACGCAGATCAGCGGGTTGGCGACGTCGCAGATTCAGGGCCTCACGCCCTCGCAACTCGGCCTCATTACCACGACGGCGCTCGGCGCCATCAACGCCACCAAGCTTTCGTCCACCCAAATCAGCGGCCTGACCAGCACCACGCTGCTCACCCTCACCTCCACGCAATATGGCGCGATCTCCAGCAGCGGCGTCGCGGCGCTGTCGGCCGCCGACCTCAACGCGCTGTCTTCGACCGACATCCAGGCGCTATCGACGACCGGGGCGCTGGGTCTGACGACGACTGCGCTCTCCGGCGCCACCTCCACCGCGCTTGGCAACTTCACCACCACGCAGCTTAGCGCGCTCACCACCGCGCAGGCGCAAAGCCTGTCGGCCGCCCAGCTTGGCCTGATGACTTCGACCTCGCTCGATGCGATCACCGGCTCCAAGCTGTCCTCGACTCAGATCGGCGGCCTGACGACCGCCGCGCTGAATGCGCTGTCGACCACGCAGCTTGGCGCGCTGTCGAGCGCGCAGCTTACGGGTCTCGCCGCCGCCGGGGTGGGCGGCATGACCTCGACCAACCTGCAAGCCCTGACGACCACCGCGCTCGGCGGTCTATCGACGACGACGATCGGAGGCCTGACGACCACCGCGCTCAGCGCCTTCTCGACGACGCAACTCGCCGCGCTTTCTACCGCACAGGTCCAGAGCCTGACGGCGAGCCAGCTCAACGTCGTCACGACCACGGTGCTCAACGCGCTCAATGCCGCGCGCCTCAATTCGACGCAGGTGGCGGGCCTGTCGACGACTGCGGTGACCGCGCTGACGACCTCGCAGCTCTCGTCGCTGACCTCGGCGGAGACCGGGGCGCTGTCGGCCGCCGACGTCAACGCGATGACCTCGACCAGCCTGCAAGCGCTGACGACGACGGCGCTCAAGGGACTAACGACTTCGAGCCTGTCGGGAGCGACGACGACGGCGCTCGGCAATTTCGCCACGGCCCAGCTTTCCTCGCTGTCGAGCGCCCAGGCGCAAGCGCTCAGCGCCGCGCAAATTGGCGGAGTGACGACGACGACGCTCGGCGCGCTCAACGCCGCCAGCCTTTCGAGCACGCAGCTCGGCGGCTTGACGACGACGACGCTCAACAACCTGACCGCGACGCAGCTTGGCGCGTTTGCCCCTGGCCAGCTTTCCCAGCTCAGCGCCGCCGACGTCAGCGGGTTGACCACCACCAACCTGCAAACGATCAGCAGCGCCGCGATCAGCGGGCTGTCAACGAGCATCATGTCGGGCCTGACGACCGCGGCCCTCGGCAATTTCAGCGCCACACAGGTCGGCGCGCTGAGCGCCGCCCAGATCGGCGCCCTCAGCTCGACGCAACTCAACACCGTCACCTCGACCATGTTGCAGGAGCTCGACGTGTCGAAACTGACCACCACCCAGGTGACGGGCCTGACCACCACGACGATATCCGCCCTCACCACCACGCAAGGCAATTCCTTGACGGTCCCGCAGGTGCAGGTGATGAACAGCGCGCAAATCACCGCGTATCAGGCGCTTGTCGGCTAAGCCCAGTCCCTCGGCGCCGCGTGCGGCGCCGAGGCTGTATTCCAGTCAAGCGTGCGTATTCGAGCGTTGAACCGCCTCATGTGAAGACGAGGCGAAACGGGAGACGAACATGCTGCAACACAACCAATTCGACGGGCAGGCCCTCGTTTCCCCCGCCGAGCTGGAAAGTTACGGCTTCTATCAGAACTGGAGCGCTGGCGATCTGCTCGCCCATGCCGAGCGGTTCAACGCCGAGGGCGCCTCGGATCTGGCCGTCGCGCTCTATAAGAACTGGATCGCCTGCAATCCCGGCCATCCGTTCCTGCATGCGGCCTATTTCAACTATTCCTACTCGCTCGCCAAGGCTGGCGACCGGCTCGGCGCCATCGCGGCCGCGCGCGAGTGTCAGCGGCTGCGGGCCGATTTCTTCCCGATCTACGTCAATCTCGGCCGTCTGCTGGAGGATGCCGGTCAACTCGGCGAGGCGATAGAGCAATGGCGCCAGATGGTCGAGCGGTTGCCGCAGATTCGCGGCGAGATCATCCGCAACAAGCTGACTGCGCTCGAACAGATGGCGCGTGTGTTGGAGGCGCATAGCATCGACGGCCCCGCCGAGGAGGCGATGCGGCTGTCGCTCGACATTTCCGTACATCAACCCTCTGTCATCCAGCATTACATCGCCATCCGTCAGCGTCAGTGCAAATGGCCGGCGGTGCAGGGCTGGGACGGCGTGCCGACGGAGGCGCTGATGGCCGGCGTCTCGCCGCTGTCGATCGCCAATCTCTCCAACGATCCCCTGTTTCAGCTTGCCCGCGCGGCGACCTATTATCGCGATCTCATCGGCGCGCGTCCCGGGCCTGTCGAGATCCCGGCGCCGGCGCCGGCTGCGACGCGAAAGCCGGGGTGGCTGCGCATCGGCTATGTCTCCTCCGATCTGCGCGAGCACGCCGTCGGCTTCGCGATGACCGACGTGCTGGAGACGCACGACAAGGCCGAATTCGAGATTTTCGCCTATTACTGCGGCATCTCGCGCGAGGACGGGATTAAGCAGCGTTGCCGCGCCGCCGTCGATCATTGGCTCGACATCAACGACCTCACCGACGAGGAGGCGGCGCGCCGCATCCGCGACGACGAGATCGACATCCTGGTCGACCTCAACGGCTTCACCAAAAGCGCACGCACCAAGATTTTCGCGCTGCGGCCGGCGCCGGTGATCGTCAACTGGTTCGGCTTTCCCGGCACGATGGGCTCGCCGGATCATCATTATCTGATCGCCGATCCCCGCATCGTGCCGCCGGAAGCCGAGCGCTATTACACCGAGAAGGTGGTGCGGTTGTCGTGCTATCAGCCCAATGACCGCAAGCGCCTCGTCGCGCCGGCGCCGTCGCGCGCCGAAGAGGGGCTGCCCGAGGACGCCTTCGTGTTCTGCTGCCTCAACGGGGCGCAGAAATTCACGCCCGTCATGTTCGCTAGCTGGCTGGCGATTCTGGCGGCCACGCCCGACAGTGTGCTTTGGCTGTTCGGGGGCGCCGGCGACACTAATGACCGCCTGCGCGCCATCGCGCGCGAGGCCTGCGTCGCGCCGGAGCGGCTGATCTTCGCCGAGAAGAAGGCCAATCCGCATCACGTCGCGCGTTACGCGCTGGCCGATCTGTTCCTCGACACCTTCCCCTATGGCTCGCACACCACAGCCGCCGACGCGCTGTGGATGGGTCTGCCGGTGCTGACCTACGCCGGGCGCAGCTTCGCCTCGCGCGTCTGCGCCAGCCTCGTCCATGCGGCCGGAATCGGCGAACTCGCCTGCGCCTCGCGTGAACAATATGTCGCCACCGCCATCGCGCTGGCGCAAAATCGCGGCGCGCTCGGCCATCTCAAGCAGCGGCTCGCCTCAAACCGTGACAAGTGCCGGTTGTTCGACACCCCCAAGCTGGTGGCGGAGTTGGAAGACGCCTACCGCGCCATGCACGCCGATTACGTAGCCGGCCAACTGCCGGTTCCCAATCTCGACAATATCGCCGTCTACCATGAGATCGGCGTCGCCCTGAGCGCCGGCGAACTCGACGACGAGGCCTATCTCAGCGTCTACGGCCACGAGATGGCGCGCCGCGACGCCATCTCGCCGCTGCGCGCCGATGGGCGGGCGTGGAACGGCGCGGCGAAAAAACCCGTTCTCACCTGAACTTTTTTTCTTAAAGCCGCTTGCATTTTTTGCAGCGCAATGTATTTTATTGCTGTGCGGCGCCTGGCGCTGCATATGCCCTCCTTGGGCGTTTCCTCCCTTGACTCGGGGCCGCTGTCTCACGATGGCGGCCTCCTTTTATTTTCAGCGCTTGTGATTTGGGCGTTTGCCGGCCCCCGCAGCGGGCGCTAGAAGGCCGCTCATGATGTCCAACGCTCACATTCTCCCGCGCCGGAGCTTTTAGCGACATGGCGAACATCGTCGAGATGGTCGCCGTGGGCGAGGACGAAGGCGGCATGCGGCTCGACCGCTGGATGCGCCGCCGTTATCCCGCGCTGCCGCAGTCGCATCTCAATAAGATCGTGCGCAAGGGCGAATTGCGCGTCGAAGGCAGGCGCGTCGAGATTTCGACCCGGCTGGAGAGCGGGCAGAGCGTGCGCGTGCCGCCTCTGGATCTGCCGGCGCCGAAACCCGTCGCGGCCGCCGATCCCCAGGACGCCGCCTTCCTGCGCCCGCTCATACTCTACGAGGATCGCGACGTTCTCGTCCTCAACAAGCCCTGGGGCCTGCCGACGCAAGGCGGCTCCGGCGTCAAGCGTCATGTCGACGGCATGTTGGCGGCGCTCGTCGATTCCAAGGGCGAGCGGCCGGTGCTGGTCCATCGCCTCGACCGCGACACGTCCGGGGTGCTGCTGTGCGCGAAATCGCGCAAGGTCGCCGCCGACCTCGGCGCGCTGTTCCGGGCGCGCGAGACCAAGAAAATCTATTGGGCGCTGGTCGAGGGCTGCCCGAGGCCGGAAAACGGCCGCATCTCGCTGTTTCTGGCCAAGGGCGAGGGCATGGGCGACGAGCGCGGCGCCAAAGTCAAAGATCACGCCGAGCGCGAGCGGATGCGGGTGGTGCGCCACGGCGATCCCGACGCGCAGCACTCCATCACGCTCTACGCTACGGTGGACAAGGTGCGCCCGCGCCTAGCCTGGCTGTCGCTCAGGCCGATCACCGGCCGCACGCATCAGTTGCGCGCCCATTGCGAGGCCATTGGCCACCCCATCATCGGCGATCCCAAATACAACCGCCGACCCGCCAACGATCCCGCTCGCAACGACCCCTTGCGCGCCGTGCCGCCGGGGCTGGAGCCCAAGCTGCACCTGATGGCGCGCAGATTGGTGCTACCGAACCCGCGCGGCGGACTCATCGACGTCACCGCGCCGCTGCCGCCGCACATGAAGGCCGCCTTCGACATGTTCGGCTTCGCCGCTCCGCCGCGCGATCCGATCGAGGACGCGCCCTATGAGTGAGCGCACGATCAAGCGCTTCTACACGACCGCCGACGCCGCCGAGGCCGAGGGCGGTTTTGCTTTGCGGCTCGACGGGCGGCCCGTCCGCACGCCGGCCAAGCGCCCGCTCGTCGCGCCGACGCGGGCGCTCGCCGAGGCCATCGCCGCCGAATGGGCGGCGCAGGGCGAGACGTTCGCGCCCACGTCCATGCCGTTGACCCGGCTCGCCCATTCCGCGATTGACGGCGTCGCCGATGCGCTGGAGCCAACCATTTCTGAGGTCGCGGCCTACGCCGGTAGCGACCTCGTCTGCTATCGCGCCTTGGAACCGGAGGAACTGGCGCAGCGTCAGGCGGCGGCTTTCGATCCAGTTCTCGCCTTCGCGGAACAGGAGCTCGGCGCCCGCTTCCTGCTCGCCGGCGGCATCATGCACGTCGCCCAGCCCGAGGACTCGCTGCAAGCGGTGCGCGCGGCGATCCCGCGCGAACCCTTTGCGGTGACGGCGTTGCACGCGCTCGCCAGCCTCTCCGGCTCGGCGCTGCTGGCGCTCGCCGTCGCGCGCGGGGCGAAGACGGCCGAAGCCGCTTGGGCGGCAGCCCATGTCGATGAGGATTTCCAGATCGAGCGCTGGGGCGCGGACGACGAGGCCGTGCAGCGCCGCGAGACGCGCGGCCGAGAGTTCACCGCCGCCGCCTCGGCGCTGCAAGCCCTTAAGGGCTGATCCCGCCGCTTAGGCGACTTGCGCGATGTCTCCGTCGATCTCCTGCACCGCGCCCGGCCAGGTCGTCTGGTAGAGTTCCTCCGGCCCATTCCAATCGAGGTGCGTCATCACGGCCGCGCCGATGGGATAATCCCACCAGTCCGACCAGGCGACGAGCGTTTCCTCGTGGCGCGATGCGCCGCCGCCGTGCAGCCGCACGTAAACGCAGCCGTCGTCGGAGCCCTCGCGCAGACGCGGCGTCCCCTTGACGATGTGTACGAACTCCAGCTTGGCGAGATTGGGCGATTCCGGGCTGTCGCGACCGACCGCGACAACGCGGGCGACGCCAGCGAGATCGCAACGCTCAAGCATCTGTTCGCGCGTCAGGTGGGGAAACGCCATTTCGGGCTCCAGTCATGGTTAGCGGGCCCGGTGTCGCAACGGCGCCGGGCGAAATGACGGAGGGGCGATGACCGGAACAAGGCCAAGCCGGGGCCGGGCCGCCTTATCCCTTTCTACCGCTTTGGCGCCGGTTTCGGGCGCGCCGCGCCCATGCTAGAAGCGGCCCGATTTTCGCCACGATATGCGGAGCCCGCGCTGTGAAGAACATTCTCGCCCGCCTCGACGAACGCCGTGAGCGCGCGCGGCTCGGCGGCGGCCAGGCGCGCATCGACGCCCAGCACGCCAAGGGCAAGCTGACCGCGCGTGAGCGTGTGGAACTGCTGCTCGACCGCGATTCCTTCGAAGAATTCGACATGTTCGTCGAGCATCGCAGCACCGATTTCGGCATGGAGAAGGAGCATGTGCCGGGCGATGGCGTCGTCACCGGCTGGGGCACCGTCAACGGCCGCACGGTCTATGTGTTCGCCAAGGATTTCACGGTGTTCGGCGGTTCGCTTTCCGAGGAGCACGCCAAGAAGATCACCAAAATCCAGGATATGGCGCTCAAGAACCGCGCCCCGATCGTCGGCCTGTTCGACGCCGGCGGGGCGCGCATCCAGGAGGGGGTGGCCGCGCTCGGTGGCTATGGCGAGGTTTTTCAGCGCAACGTGCTGGCGTCGGGCGTCATCCCGCAGATTTCCGTCATCATGGGCCCCTGCGCCGGCGGCGACGTCTATTCGCCCGCGATGACCGATTTCATCTTCATGGTGCGCGACACTTCCTACATGTTCGTCACCGGCCCCGATGTGGTGAAAACCGTCACCAACGAGACCGTCACCGCCGAGGAACTGGGCGGCGCGCATGTCCACACCACCCGCTCCTCGATCGCCGACCGCGCCTATGACAACGACGTCGAGGCGCTGCTCCAGATGCGCCGGCTCATCGACTTCCTGCCGGCCTCGAACCTGGAGCCGGCGCCGACGCTGCCTTCCTTCGACGATCCCGACCGCATCGACATGTCGCTCGATACGCTGGTGCCCGATAATCCCAACAAGCCCTACGACATCAAGGAGTTGATCGCAAAGATCGCCGACGAGGGCGATTTCTTCGAGATCCAGGAGGCGCACGCCAAGAACATCGTCACCGGCTTTGCCCGCATCGAGGGTCAGACGGTGGGGATCGTCGCCAATCAGCCGCTCGCGCTCGCCGGCGTGCTCGACAGCGACGCCAGCCGCAAAGCCGCGCGCTTCGTGCGCTTCTGCGACGCCTTCAACATCCCCATCGTCACCTTCGTCGACGTGCCGGGCTTTCTGCCGGGCACGGCGCAGGAATATGGCGGCCTCATCAAGCACGGCGCCAAGCTGTTGTTCGCCTATGCCGAGGCGACGGTGCCCAAGGTGACGATCATCACCCGCAAGGCGTTCGGCGGCGCCTATGACGTGATGGCAAGCAAGCATCTGCGCGGCGACATCAATCTGGCGTGGCCGACGGCGCAGATCGCGGTGATGGGCGCCAAGGGCGCGGTGGAGATCATCTTCCGCCGCGAGATCGGCGACGCCGCCAAGATCGCCGAGCGCACCAAGGAATACGAAGACCGCTTCCTGTCGCCCTTCGTCGCCGCCGAGCGCGGCTATATCGACGAGGTCATCATGCCGCACGCCACCCGCAAGCGGCTGTCGCGGGTGTTGGCGATGCTGCGCAACAAGAAGCTCGAAAACCCCTGGAAGAAGCACGACAACATCCCGCTGTGAGCGTCACGCAGCGCTCCAGCCCCGCAGCGCCTCGACCTCGCTGTCGGCGAGTTCATGGCCGCCGTCGTGCCAGGCGAGCGTCGTATCCGCCCCCTGCCGGCGCCAGAACTCGGCGAGCGCAAGCGTCTGGGCCGGCGGACAGATCGGATCGCGCCGGCCCGCCGTGATGAGGACGCGAGTCGCGGCGAGGCGCGCGTCCTCATCCGGCCGCCAGGGGATCAGCGGGTGCATCAGCGCCACGGCGTCGAACAGGCCGGGCGTGGCGAGGGCGACGGAGGCCAGGATGTTGGCGCCGTTGGAATAGCCGATCCCGATCACCCGCCGCCCCGGCCTGCGCGCGCGGTGGGCGCTGACGAAAGCCGCCATAGCCCGTGTGCGGCGTGCGAGATCGTCGAAATCGTAGACCCCTTCCGCCTTGCGGCGGAAGAAGCGCAGCGCGCCATATTCGCTGACGTCGCCGCGCGGCGCGACGATCTCGGCCTCTGGCCAGATGTCGCGGGCGAGGCCGAGGAGCTGGCGCTCGTCGCCGCCGGTGCCGTGAAAGGCCAAGACCAGCGCGCCCGCGCCGGGGAGGCCCGCATATTGGTAAGCGTCGAGGCTCATGGCCTCCTCCTTCAGTTCGGGATGGGTTCGAGAAACTTCTCCAGTTTCTCGCGCAGATGCGCGTGTTGCTTGGGCAGTTTCAGCGCCTGGCCGAGATGGGCGGTATCCTCGTCGCGGTCGAAGCCGGGCTCGTCGGTGGCGACCTCGAACAGCACGCCGCCGGGGGTGCGGAAATAGATCGCCCAGAAATAATCGCGGTCGATCACCGGCGTCACCTGATAGCCGGTGTCCATCAGCGCCTTGCGCACCTCCAACTGCGCCGCGCGATCGGGCACGGCGAAGGCGATGTGATGCACGGAACCCGCGCCCTGCCGCGCCGGGGCGATGTTGGGCAGCGTCTCGACGTCGATAAAGTCAGCGCCATTGCCGTCGGGCACCGCGAAACGGCGCGCGCCCTCGGCCTTGTCGATCTCCCGATAGCCCATGAACTTGAGCAATTCGGCGGTCGCGCCATCGTCGCGCAGCCGCAGCGAGGCCGAGTGGAAGCCGCGAATGGCGTGATCTTCATCGATGCCGCCTTGCGTCCAGGCGGCTCTGCCGTCGCGCGCCTCGACCAGCGCGAAGCCGTCGCCGTCGGGACCGGAAAAATGCAGCCGGCGCTCGCCGAAGGCCTCATCGCTCTTCAGCCCCTCGACGCCCGCGCGCTCCAGCCGCTCGATCCAGAACGGCAGCGCGCCCTCCGGCACGGAGAACACGGTCTCGCCGACCTCGCCGACGCCGGGCCGGCCGCGCGCGATGTCGGGGAACGGGAAATAGGTCATCACGCTTCCAGGCGCGCCGACCTCGTCGCCGTAATAGAGATGATAGACATCGGGCGCGTCGAAATTGACGGTCTTCTTGACTCGGCGCAGGCCGAGCGTCTGGGTGAAGAAAGCGTTGTTCTGAGAGGCCGAGCCCGCCAGCGAGGTGACGTGGTGCAGGCCGCGAATCTGGTTGATGTCGGTCATGGCGCAACTCCTTGGGTTCGCCGCCTAAGATAAGCGCCCGCCACGGCGGGGGAAGCCGGCGCCGGCGGCATTGACCATTGCGCATTTCGCAATAATCTCGCCCCATCGTTGCGGAGGCGTCATGAGCGGCCAGCTCGAACGGATGCGGGTGTTTCTTTCAGTGGCGGAACTGAAGAGCTTCGCCGCCGCCGCGCGCCGGCTGCAAATCTCAACCTCCGCCGTCACCCGCCAAGTCGGCGAGCTGGAGCGCGAGCTTGGCGCGCAATTGCTGATGCGCACCACCCGCCGGGTCTCGTTGACGCGGCCGGGCGAAGATTACGCGAACTCCGTCAAAACCATCCTCGATGAAGTCGAGACCGCCAACGCGCGCGCCCAGCAGACGCAGGGCGCGCTGACGGGGGATTTGCGCGTCAGCGCGCCGCTGTCGCTGGGCATCCGGTTGCTGCCGCCGGCTTTGGCGCGGTTTCGCG
>JAJYDD010000103.1 GCA_021777795.1 Pseudomonadota bacterium
CCCTCGCAGCGCCTCGGCGCCCGAGTGATAGCACGGGAGACGCATGCGCGACATCTCGACCCCAAACGCGCCCCGGCGTCCAAGCTCAACATTATCCCTTACTATTCAAACACATAAGAAAACTTCTTTCTGATAAGCCGAAGCCGCTTTAAGCTGCGTGTTTGCCTCGGCGTCGTCACTGACGCCCAGGCTCGTCCCCCGGGAGACTTCACGCGCGGCGGGGAATCGGTCAGGAATCGGCGCCCAAGCCTCTGACAACGCAGGCGTCGGGACTGTCCTAGCGCCTCGCCTTCTCCAACTCCGCCCGCGCCGCCGCGCGCAGCAGCAGAGCGTCGGTGGAGATCGAGGTGAAGGCGATCCCGCGCTGCCTGGCCGCGCGCGCTTGCGCGCCGTCGAAGCAGAACAGCCCCGCGAACTTGCCGTGCCGCTTCACCGCCTCGGCGATCTTGTCGAGCGCCGCCTCGACCGCCGCCCCGCGCGGCTCGACCGTGCCGCCGTTGGCCAGCGCGATCGACAAATCCGAGGGGCCGACGAACACGCCGTCGACGCCGGGCACGCTCAATATATCGTCGAGCGCGTCGAGCCCCTCGCGCGTTTCGATCATCGCGATCGCCAGCGTGATCGCGTTGGCCTCGTGCAGATAGGCGGGGCCGGAAAAGCCGCTGAGCGCGGCGCAGGCGCGCGGCCCCCAGGACCGTCTGCCGAGCGGCGGGAATTTCATGAAGTCGGCGAAGGCCCGGGCGTCGGCGACGCTGTTGATCATCGGCGCGATGACGCCCGCCGCGCCCGCGTCCGCCATCCGGCTGGCGGCGGCGAAATCGCCGACGCCGACGCGCACGACGCTCGGCTTGCCGGCCAGCGCCACCGACAGGATCGCCCGCGCCGCGCCGACGAGATCGACCGAGCCGTGCTGCATGTCTAGCGTCACCGCGTCGAAATCCTCGCGCGCCAACGCCTCGGCAACCTGCGGTTCGTTGACGCCGACCCAGGCGCTATAGACGC
Source organism: Pseudomonadota bacterium (assembly GCA_021777795.1). Taxonomy (GTDB): domain Bacteria; phylum Pseudomonadota; class Alphaproteobacteria; order Rhizobiales; family Beijerinckiaceae; genus Roseiarcus. The sequence goes on from JAJYDD010000103.1 coordinate 1,003, forward strand.
CGCCGGCGGCGATCGCCTTGGCAAGCTTTCCGATCACCGGCTCGGTCATGGTCTGTCCCCAAAGAAGCGGCGGGACCATCGCGGCTCGGCTCGCCGCCGTCAATCCGCCATGACGCGTTAGTAACTTGAACTTCATGCGGGGCGGGCTGAGGCTGACTCCGCGCAAATGCATCTGGAGGCGCTTCGCACATGAAAAAGCTGATTCTATCCGCCATCGCCGCGGCCGCCCTCGCCAGCACGGCTCTCCCCCTTCCCACGTTCGCCGCCGCGGGCGACGCCAACCCTCCCGGCGTCGAGCGGATGATGGCCAACCAGAGCCTCATGCTCGACGCTAAGCTCGCCGGCATGAAAACCGTTCTGAAGCTGACGCCGGATCAGGAAAAGCTGTGGCCCGCTTTCGAGACCGCCGTCCGCGACGGCGAGAAGATGCGGATGGAGATGATGAGCGGAATGCGAGAAATGATGAAGAGCGGCGAGGCTGTCTCGCCGATCGACATGATGACCAAGATGTCCGACCACCTCAGCAAGGCCTCGCAGGCGCTCAAGCAGGTCGCCGATGCCGCCAAACCGCTCTACGACAGCCTGAACGCCGAGCAGAAGACCGAATTCGGGCCGCTGCTGCGCATGCTGCATGGCGGCATGATGGGTGGCGGCATGATGCACGGCGGCATGATGGGCGGCGGCATGATGGGCCACAAGATGTAATCGGCAGGCGCCGCCCGACTCGCCACCGACTCCCGGACGCCGCATTTAGGGCGTGAATTCGTCGACAAGGCCGTATCAGTTCGATCCATGATACGCAGGACGCCTTCTCGCCCATGAACAAACCCTCGACCTCCCTCCCCGAGCGCCGGCGGCCGACCCCGCCGCCGCTCGGGCCGCTGCTCGCCGGGGCCAGAGTGCGCGGCGTCGCTGATGGCTTTGCCTGGTTAGGCCTCGCCGCCGTCCTCATCGACGACCGCGGCGAGACCCTGCACGTCAATGACGACGCGGCGGAGCTGATGGGCGATCTGCTGTATGTGGCGGACGGGCGCCTGCGCGCGCGCGAGCGCGGCGCCGACCGCGCGATCGCGGAGGCCATCGCGGCGGCGCTGGCCGACGGAGGCGCCGGCCACGTGCGGCTGGCTGCGACCGGCGGCGAGTTGTGGCTGCGGATCGCGCCGATGCCGGTCGACCCCGATGACCCTTATCAGTTGCTGCGCGTGGTGGCGCTGCTAAGCCGCGCGCGCGACGGACGCGCCGTCCGCCATTGAGGCCAAGCCAATTCCGAGGCCAAGCGAATTCCGAGGCCAAGCGAATTCCGCGACGCCTCTTTAAAAAGGGGTTGACGGCCGAGGCGGGCCTGAATATGGTCCGCGCGCTTTCGACAGGCTGTAGAGCTTAGTTGTCCAGCGCGACTCGCGCCAGACCCATCGGCTCTAAACGCTGGCGATCTCATCGACGAGAGCCAAACGGGCCGCCTTTGGGCGACCTAGCTGAGTGCATGAGCGTGGCTTTGGCTGCGTTCCTCTGCGTGTTGAGCGCCCGAAACCCTGGGACACAGGGTTTTGCGGCGTTTTTGGTTTCGCGTGGGTGTTGGAAACGAGTTTCAAAGGGCGGGCCTGCGAGGGCCCGAGACGGGACGAAGGGCTGTAAATGCCGACGATCAGTCAATTGATCCGCAAGCCGCGGGTGCCGAAGATTTACCGCGAGAAGGCTCGCCATCTGGAGGCTTCCCCCCAGAAGCGCGGCGTCTGCACGCGCGTCTACACGACGACGCCGAAGAAGCCGAACTCGGCGTTGCGTAAGGTCGCCAAGGTGCGCCTGACCAACGGCTTCGAGGTGATCGGATACATCCCTGGCGAGGGTCATAATCTCCAGGAGCATTCGGTCGTCATGATCCGCGGCGGCCGCGTCAAGGATCTGCCAGGCGTGCGCTATCACATCCTGCGCGGCGTACTCGACACCCAGGGCGTCAAGGACCGCAAGCAGCGCCGTTCGAAGTACGGCGCCAAGAGACCCAAGTAAGATCGGCGCCCGAAGTAAGACCAGAGAATTCAGGAGCAGGCCATGTCGCGCCGCCATTCGGCAGAGAAACGCGAGATCATCCCGGACGCAAAATTCGGGGACATCATCGTCGCCAAGTTCATGAACACCATCATGTACGAAGGCAAGAAGTCGGTCGCCGAAAAGATAGTCTATGGCGCGCTCGACGGCGTGGAGACAAAGGTCAAGTCCGATCCGTTGGCGGTGTTCAAGCAGGCGCTTGAGAACGTCGCGCCGTCGGTCGAGGTCCGTTCGCGCCGCGTCGGCGGCGCCACCTATCAGGTTCCCGTGGAAGTGCGCACCGAGCGCCGGCAGGCGCTCGCCATTCGCTGGATCATCAACGCCGCGCGTGAGCGTAACGACAAGACGATGGTGGACCGCCTGGCTTCCGAGCTGCTGGACGCCTCCAACAACCGCGGCGCCGCTGTGAAGAAGCGGGAGGATACGCACAGGATGGCCGAGGCCAATCGCGCCTTCGCCCACTACCGCTGGTAAAGCGGCGCTAACCTCTATCGGGATCCATTCTTATGCCTCGCAGTCATCCTATTGAGGACTACCGCAACTTCGGTATCATGGCGCACATCGACGCCGGCAAGACCACGACCACCGAACGCATCCTCTATTATTCCGGCAAGAGCCATAAGATCGGCGAAGTCCATGACGGCGCCGCGACGATGGATTGGATGGAGCAGGAGCAGGAGCGCGGCATCACCATCACGTCCGCCGCGACGACCACTTTCTGGGACGGCAAGCGCCTCAACATCATCGACACTCCCGGCCACGTCGATTTCACGATCGAGGTAGAGCGCAGCCTGCGCGTGCTCGACGGCGCGGTGTGCGTGCTCGACGGCAACCAGGGCGTGGAGCCGCAGACCGAAACCGTCTGGCGACAGGCCGACAAATACAATGTGCCGCGCATCGTGTTCGTCAACAAGATGGACAAGATCGGCGCCGACTTCTTCCGTTGCGTCGACGAGATCAAGACCAAAGTCGGCGGTCGGCCGATTTGCATCCAGCTGCCGATTGGCTCGGAGTCGAACTTCAAGGGCATTATCGACCTGCTGCGCATGAAGGCGGTCGTCTGGGAAGACGAAGGTCTGGGCGCGAAATATCACGACGAAGACATTCCGGCCGACATGCTCGATCAGGCCAAGGAATATCGCGACAAGCTGATAGAAGCGGCAGTCGAACTCGACGACGAAGTCCTGGCCGCGTTTTTCGACGGAAAAGAGCCCGACTTCGCGACTTTGCAGCGCTTGATCCGCAAGGCCGTGCGCCAGATTTCGTTCGTGCCTGTGCTCTGCGGCTCCGCGTTCAAGAACAAGGGCGTGCAACCGTTGCTCGACGCCGTGGTCGCCTATCTGCCTTCGCCCGCCGACCGCGAGGGCATCAAGGGCATCGACATGGAGACCGGCGAGGAGATAGTGCGCAGGCCTCTCGACTCCGAGCCGTTTTCGATGCTCGGCTTCAAGATCATGGACGACCCTTTCGTCGGCACGATCACGTTCTGCCGCGTCTATTCCGGCCATATCGAATCCGGCACCACGGTGTTGAACTCGACCAAGGACAAGAAAGAGCGCGTCGGCCGCATGTTGCTGATGCACGCCAATAACCGCGAGGACATCAAGGAAGCTTTCGCGGGCGATATCGTGGCGCTTGCCGGCCTCAAGGACACCCGCACCGGCGACACGCTGTGCGACATGCAGAAGCCTGTCATCCTGGAGAAGATGGAGTTCCCCGAGCCCGTCATCGAGATCGCCATCGAACCGAAATCGAAGGCCGATCAGGAAAAGCTCGGCGTCGCGCTCGCCAAGCTGGCGGCCGAGGATCCGTCTTTCCGCGTCTCCACCGATCAAGAGTCCGGCCAGACCATTCTCAAGGGCATGGGCGAGCTGCATCTCGACATCAAGGTCGATATCCTGCGCCGCACCTATAAGGTCGACGCCTCGATCGGCGCTCCTCAAGTCGCCTATCGCGAGAAGCTGACCAAGAAGACCGAGATCAACTACACCCACAAGAAGCAGACCGGCGGCACTGGTCAGTTCGCCAAGGTGGTGATCTTGTTCGAACCGGCCGAGCCGGGCGCCGGTTCGTCGTTCGAATCCAAGATCGTCGGTGGCTCTGTGCCGAAGGAATACATCCCTGGTGTCGAAAAGGGCATCAATTCGGTGATGGGTTCCGGCGTGCTCGCCGGCTTCCCGGTCGTCGATGTGAAGGCGACCTTGATTGACGGCGCCTATCACGATGTGGACTCCTCGGCGCTCGCCTTCGAGATCGCCTCCCGCGCGGCCTTCCGCGAGGGACTGCAAAAGGGCGGCGCCGTCCTGCTCGAACCGATCATGAAGGTCGAGGTCGTGACACCCGAGGAGCACACCGGTTTCGTGATGGGCGATCTGCTCTCCCGTCGCGGCCAGGTACAGGGCCAGGACATGCGCGCCAACGCGGTCGTCATCAACGCGATGGTGCCGCTGGCGAACATGTTCGGCTACGTCAACCAGCTTCGCTCCGGCACCCAAGGCCGCGCGAACTTTACGATGCAGTTCGACCACTACGAGCAGGTCCCGGCGAACGTCGCCAAGGAAATCATGGAGAAGAACAAGTGACGCACTAAGCGTCGCGCGTTCCGAGACCTTCGAAAGATACCAAGAGGAGCCTGGAAATGGCAAAAGCTAAATTCGATCGTTCCAAGCCGCATTGCAACATCGGCACCATCGGTCACGTCGATCACGGCAAGACCTCGCTGACGGCTGCGATCACCAAGGTGCTGGCGGAGACCGGCGGCGCGACCTTCACCGCCTACGATCAGATCGACAAGGCGCCGGAAGAGAAGGCGCGCGGCATCACGATCTCCACCGCCCACGTCGAGTACGAGACCAAGAACCGCCATTACGCGCACGTCGACTGCCCTGGCCACGCCGACTATGTGAAGAACATGATCACCGGCGCTGCTCAGATGGACGGCGCGATCCTTGTCGTCTCGGCCGCCGACGGCCCGATGCCGCAGACCCGCGAGCACATCCTGCTTGCGCGTCAGGTCGGCGTGCCGGCGCTGGTCGTGTTCATGAACAAGGTCGACATGGTCGACGACGCCGAACTGCTGGAGCTGGTCGAGCTTGAGGTTCGCGAGCTGCTGTCGAAGTACGATTTCCCCGGCGACGACATTCCGATCGTGAAGGGCTCGGCGCTTATGGCGCTGGAGAACAAGAGCCCCGAGATCGGCCACGACGCCATCCTCAAGCTGATGGAAGAGGTCGACAAATACATCCCGCAGCCGGAGCGTCCGAAGGATCAGCCGTTCCTGATGCCGGTCGAAGACGTATTCTCGATCTCGGGTCGCGGCACCGTCGTCACCGGCCGCATTGAGCGCGGTATCGTCAAGGTCGGCGAGGAAGTCGAGATCGTCGGCCTCAAGGCGACCGCCAAGACCATCGTCACCGGCGTCGAGATGTTCCGCAAGCTGCTCGACCAGGGCGAGGCGGGCGACAACGTCGGCTGTTTGCTGCGCGGCACGAAGCGCGAAGACGTCGAGCGTGGCCAGGTGCTCTGCAAGCCCGGCACGGTCAAGCCGCACACCAAGTTCACGGCTGAGGCCTATATCCTCACCAAGGAGGAAGGCGGTCGTCACACGCCGTTCTTCACCAACTACCGTCCGCAGTTCTACTTCCGCACGACGGACGTGACCGGCATCGTTCATCTGCCCGAAGGCACCGAAATGGTGATGCCGGGCGACAATGTGACGATCTCGGTCGAGCTTATCGTGCCGATCGCGATGGAGGAGAAGCTGCGCTTCGCCATTCGCGAGGGCGGTCGCACGGTTGGCTCCGGCGTCGTCGCCAAGATCACAGAGTGATGCGCGCTTGAGATGATACCGGGCGGGTTTCGCCCCGCCTGGGTTCTCTCTAGGGATCGAGATCGAAATGAACACGCAAAATATCCGCATCCGGCTCAAAGCGTTCGATCACCGCGTGCTCGACACGTCGACCAAGGAGATCGTATCGACAGCCAAGCGCACAGGCGCGCGCGTTCGCGGGCCTATCCCGCTGCCGACGCGGATCGAGAAGTTCACCGTGAACCGCTCGCCGCACGTCGACAAGAAATCGCGCGAGCAGTTCGAGATTCGCACCCACAAGCGGGTTCTCGACATCGTCGATCCGACGCCGCAAACGGTGGATGCGCTGATGAAGCTCGACCTCGCCGCCGGCGTCGATGTTGAGATTAAGATCTAAGGAACCAAGAGCGCCTCTTCGCCAGATGATGAATGCGCTCCGCAAGGATTGACCCCATGCGTTCAGGGATAATTGCAAAGAAGCTGGGCATGACCCGCGTCTTCACCGACGGCGGAGATCATGTGCCCTGCACCGTCCTCTCGCTGGAGGGATGCCAAGTCGTTGCGCATCGCACCAAAGAGAAGAACGGCTACACGGCGGTTCAGGTCGGAGCCGGCCGGGCTAAGGTGAAGAACGTCTCCAAGGCCGAGCGCGGTCGCTTCGCCGTGGCTAACGTTGAGCCGAAGATGAAGCTCGCCGAGTTCCGCGTGACGGACGACCGCGTACTGCCCGTCGGGGCTGAGATCACCGCTGACCATTTCGCCGTTGGACAATATGTTGATGTCACCGGCGTGACGCTCGGCAAGGGTTTCGCTGGCCCGATGAAGCGCTGGAACTTCGGCGGCCTGCGCGCGACGCACGGCGTTTCGGTTTCGCACCGTTCGCATGGGTCGACCGGCGGACGTCAGGACCCCGGCAAGACCTTCAAGAATAAGAAGATGGCCGGCCACATGGGCGCCGAGACGGTGACGACGCAAAACCTCAAGGTGGTGCGCACCGACGTCGAGCGCGGTCTGATCCTGGTGGAAGGTTCGGTTCCGGGTTTTGCCGGCGGCTGGATCGCCGTGCGCGACGCCGTCAAGAAGCCCGCGCACAAGGACACGCCTGTGCCCGGCAAGTTCAAGGCTCCCGCCGCCGCGGCGGAAGCCACCGAATCCAAGGGAGAGTGACGTTATGAAACTCGATGTCACGTCTCTCGACGGCGCCGCCGGCGGCGAGATTGAGCTGTCGGACGCCGTGTTCGGCCTCAAGCCGCGCGCCGATCTGATCGCTCGCATGGTGCAGTGGCAACTCGCCAAGCGCCGCGCCGGCTCCGCCAAGACGCTCGGGCGCGCCGATATCGCGCGCACCGGCAAGAAGATGTACAAGCAGAAGGGCACCGGCGGCGCCCGTCATGGTTCGGCGCGCGTGCCGCAGTTCCGCGGCGGCGGCCGGGCGATGGGTCCGGTCATTCGCTCCTTCGAGCATGACCTGCCGCAGAAGGTGCGCGCGCTGGCGATGCGTCATGCGCTGTCGGCCAAGGCGCAGGCGGGCGAACTGATCGTCTGGACCGACGCTAATCTCGGCGAGGCCAAGACCAAGCTGCTGCGAGAGTCGTTCAAGAAGAACGCGCTCGACAATGTGCTGATCGTCGACGGCGCCGAGGTGAACGAGAATTTCGCGCTCGCCGCCCGCAACCTTCAAAAGGTGGATGTGTTGCCCGTGCAGGGCGCCAACGTCTACGACATCATGCGCCGCGGCAAACTCGTGCTGACGAAGGCCGCCGTAGAAGCGCTGGAGGCGCGTTTCAAATGAACAAGGATACGCGCCACTACGACACGATCGTCGCTCCGCTCATCACCGAGAAGGCGACGATGGCGTCCGATCACAATCAATATGTGTTCCACGTCCGCCCCGAGGCGACCAAGCCTCAGATCAAGGCGGCGATCGAGAAGCTGTTCGACGTGAAGGTCACAGCGGTCAACACCCTTATCCGCAAGGGCAAGGCCAAGATGTTTCGCGGCCGTCCCGGCCGACAGCAGGACATGAAGAAGGCGGTCGTGACGCTCGCGGACGGGCACCGCATCGACGTGACGACGGGCGTTTGAGGATAAACTCATGGCTTTGAAGACTTACAAGCCGAGCACGCCGGGCCTTCGCCAACTCGCGATCGTCGACCGCTCGGCCCTACACAAGGGCAAGCCGGTCAAGGCGCTGACGGTCGGCAAATCGGAGAAGGGTGGGCGCAACAACGCCGGCCGCATCACCGTGCGCTTCCGCGGCGGCGGCCATAAGCAGTCCTACCGTCTGGTGGACTTCAAGCGCCGCAACACGTTGACGGCGAAGGTGGAGCGGCTGGAGTACGACCCCAACCGCTCGGCATTCATCGCGCTGATCAAATACAGCGACGGCGAACTCGCCTATATTCTTGCGCCGCAGCGCCTAAGCGTCGGCGACGAGGTGGTGTCGGGCCAGAACGTGGACGTAAAGCCCGGCAACGCCATGCCGCTCGCCAACATTCCCGTCGGCACAATCGTTCACAATGTCGAGCTGAAGATCGGCAAGGGCGGCGCGGTCGCCCGTTCCGCCGGCGGCTACGCGCAAATCGTCGGCCGCGATCAAGGCTATGTCTCGATCCGCCTCAGTTCCGGCGAGCAGCGCATGGTGCACGGGCTGTGCTACGCCACTGTCGGCGCGGTCTCCAATCCCGATCACATGAACGCTTCACTTGGCAAGGCGGGTCGCAACCGCTGGCTGGGCCACCGCCCGCACAACCGCGGCGTCACAATGAACCCGGTCGATCATCCGCACGGCGGCGGCGAAGGTCGTACTTCCGGCGGCCGCCACCCGGTCTCCCCGTGGGGTAAGCCGACCAAGGGCAAGAAGACGCGCTCCAACAAGCGCACCGACAAATTCATCGTCGCTTCGCGGCACGTCCGCAAGAAGAAGGGCTGAGCCAATGGCGCGCTCGATTTGGAAGGGGCCGTTCGTCGACGGCTATTTGCTCAAGAAGGCGGAGACGGCGCGCGCTTCCGCGCGCAGCGACGTCGTCAAGATCTGGAGCCGTCGTTCGACCATCCTGCCGCAGTTCGTCGGCGTCACCTTCGGCGTCTACAACGGCCACAAGCATGTGCCTGTGGCGGTGTCGGAAGAGATGATCGGCCACAAGTTCGGAGAGTTCGCGCCGACGCGGACGTTCCACGGCCATTCCGCCGACAAGAAGGCGAAGCGAGGCTAAGATGGGCCAGTCAAAAAATCCCCGGCGCCTCGCTGATAACGAGGCCAAGGCGACGATCCGCATGTTGCGCGTGAGTCCGCAGAAGCTCAATCTTCTCGCGCAGCTCATACGCGGCAAGAAGGTCTCCAAGGCGCTCGCCGATCTCGAGTTCAGCCACAAGCGGATCTCGGTCGAGGTGAAGAAGGCGCTGGAAAGCGCCATCGCCAACGCCGAGAACAACCACGAACTCGACGTCGACGATCTCGTCGTGTCGGAAGCCTATGTCGGCAAGGACATGGTGATGAAGCGTTTCAGCCCCCGCGCGCGCGGCCGGGCCGGCCGCATCGAGAAGCCGTTCTCCAACATCACGATCGTGGTGCGGGAAGTCGCGGCCGAAGCGCAGGCGACCTGAGGAGAGAGCCATGGGACAGAAGATCAATCCGATCGGCCTGCGCCTCGGCGTCAACCGCACCTGGGACAGCCGCTGGTTCGCCAACAAAACCGAGTACGGCAAGCTGCTGCACGAGGACATGAAGATCCGCGAGGTTCTTATGGGGGGCCTCAAGCAGGCGGCGATCTCCAAGATCGTCATCGAGCGGCCGCACAAGAAGTGCCGGGTCAACATCTACTCGGCGCGTCCCGGCGTGGTGATCGGCAAGAAAGGCGCCGACATCGACAAGCTGCGCAAGCAGGTCGCCAAGCTGACGAAGTCGGAAGTGGCGATCAACATCGTCGAAGTGCGCAAGCCCGAGATCGACGCGACGCTGGTGGCCGATTCGATCGCCCAG
>JAJYDD010000104.1 GCA_021777795.1 Pseudomonadota bacterium
CAGGCGGGTGCGGGGCTGCACATATTGCCCGACCTCGATCGCCTTGTTGCCGACGACGCCGTCGAACGGGGCGCGGATCTCGGTGAAGGAGAGATCGCGCGCGGCGCGGTCGACCGCGTTGGCGAGTTCGTCGCGGGTGTGGACGGCCTCGCTCTTCTGCGACTCCAGGACGCCTGTGTTCGCCTTGGCGTAGGCGAGTTGCGCCTCGGCTGATTGCAGCGACGCCTCGGCGCCGCTGACGGCCGCGCTGGTGCGCTTCTTGTCGGCGGCCGCCTGTTCGAGACGCTGCTGCGAGCCGAAATTGGTCAGCGCGAGTTTTTGCGCGCGATCGAATTCGAGCGCGGCGCGTTGCGCATCGGCGGCGGCGCTGACGGCGTTCGCCTGAGCGGCGGCGACCTGCGCCTCGGCCTGCGCGACCATCGCGGCCTGCGCCTCGACCTGCCGGCCGATGCGCGCAATCGTCGCGTCCTGGGTGGCGACCTTGTCCTTGGCGGCGTCGAGCGCGAGGCGATAATCGCCGGGATCGATGCGCGCCAGCACCTGGCCCTGGCGCACCTCCTGGTTGTTGCGCACATTGACGGCGTCGATGTAGCCGGCGATCTTCGGGGCCATAATCACCGTGTCCGCGCCGACATAGGCGTCGTCGGTTCCCACCAGGAAGCGGCCTTCGGTGAAGTAGGAGTAACCCCAGTGGGCGCCATAGGCGGCCGCGGCGATGACGATTAGCGGCAGGATCAAGCGGCGCGGCGAGCGCTTGGCCTTGGGCGGCGCGGCGACGGCCGTATCGGCGGCGCGAACGAAGGCGGAGGAGGGGGCGGTTGCGGCGTCCTGGGCCATGTGAAAACTCGGCTCCGACCGAACCGTTCGGTCAATACGGCGTTGACTTACAGGACCGCCGGGATTACGGCAAGAGTGAACCGAACGGTTCGGTCAACAATTTCGGACCGGCCGGATCAGGAGAAAACATGACCGTGGAAACGCGCGCGCCGGAGGCGGATTCGGCCAAGAGGCGGCAGGTTCTCGATGGCGCGCGGCGCGTGTTCCTCGCCGACGGCTTCGATGGCGCGAGCATGAATGATATCGCCCGCGTCGCCGGCGTGTCGAAGGGCACGCTTTATGTCTATTTCAACTCCAAGGAGGAGTTGTTCGAGGCGCTGATCCGCGAAGACCGCAAGCAGCAGGCCGAGCGCATCGTGTTTCCCGCTGACGACGGCGACCCCCGTCTGGCACTGGCCTCATTCGGCCGCCAGTTGATCGCCTTGATGACGCAGCCTGAGCTGATAGCGCAGGTGCGCATCGTCATCGCCGCCACCGCGAAGTTTCCGAGTCTGGGCCGCGTTTTCTACGAGTCGGGCCCCCGCTACGGCGAGATCAAGCTTGCCGAGCGGTTGGAGGTCTGGCGAGCGCAGGGCCTGTTGCAGTTCACCGACGGACGGCTGGCGGCCCGTCAATTCATCGACCTGTGCAAGTCCGGCGTGTTTCACGGCTGCCTGTTCGGCGTCGCCGCCGCCACTCCGGAAGCGATCGCCGAATCCGTCGATGCAGCGGTCGAGGTTTTCGTGCGCGCCTATGGCGCGGCCGCGCCGGCTTAGCCCAGCGCCGCCTCGATGTCGCCGGCGAGCGAAGCCGGAGAGGCGATAGGGGCGTAGCGTCGCAGCGTCTCGCCGTTGCGTCCGACAAGGAATTTGGTGAAATTCCATTTGATCGCCTGGGCGCCGAGCAGGCCGGGAGCAGCGCGCTTCAAGGCCGCGAACAGCGGATGCGTCCCGGGGCCGTTGACCTCGATCTTGGCGAACATCGGGAAACTGACGGCGAAATTCGCCTCGCAGAACGCCTTGATCTGGCGCGCGTCGCCGGGCTCCTGATGGCCGAATTGGTCGCAAGGAAAGCCGAGCACGCTGAAGCCGCGTGCGCAAAAGCGCCGGTGCAGCGCCTCCAGCCCCTGATATTGCGGCGTCAAGCCGCATTTGCTGGCGACATTGACGATCAGCAACACCTTACCCGCGAAATCGGCGAGGCTTCGTATCTCGCCGTCGATGGTGGTGAGCTTTATGTCGGAGTTCGGCGACATCGCGCATCCTGGCTCGCGCGGGGACCTTTGTGTCTGCCGCCCGCGCTCAGAACGGAATGTCGTCGTCGAAGGCCTCGCCGCCGCCAGCGCTCGCCGCCGCCGGGCGGCGCTCTGCGGGGGACGAACGGCCGAACGCGGGCGCGCGCTCCTCGCCGCCGAAGCTCTCACGGCCGCCTTCGCCGCCGCTACGCGAGTCGAGCAGCGTCAATTCGCCGCGGAAGCGTTGCAGCACGATCTCGGTGATGTATTTCTCGGCGCCGGATTGGTCGTTGTATTTGCGGGTCTGGATCTGTCCTTCCAGATAGACCTTGGAACCCTTCTTGCAATATTGCTCGACCACGCGGCCGATGTTGTCGTTGTAGATGACAATGTTATGCCACTCGGTCTTCTCGCGACGTTCGCCGCTGTTCTTGTCCTTCCACGATTCCGAGGTGGCGAGGGTGAAGCTGACGACCTTGTCGCCGGAATTCAATGTGCTGACCTTTGGGTCCTTGCCCAGATTGCCAACCAGAATGACTTTGTTGACGCCCGCCATGACGCTCTCCTCGATCTCTCGCCTCGATCTCTCCGCCGCCTTCCTCGTATTACCCGTCGCGAAAGGGAAGGTCGCGCGCTCACTTGTCCACAGCCCAGCGGTTTGGCTTCTCGCCGTTCCGCACTAAATAAGCTTGGGGCTCTGGTCTTCGTTCTTTTTTTGTTCTAGCCTAGCGCAAGCTGCGGTGCAAGCCCCCCACCGCGCGATTCGCTGATCCAGGGTTCGCATGGCGAGCAAAAGCATCAAACCGGCGTCGCTCAAGACCGTGAAGCCGCCGGCTTTCGACGGTCGCGCGATCGTCGTTCGCGGCGCGCGCGAGCACAATCTGAAGAACGTCGATCTCACGATCCCGCGCGACAAACTGGTCGTGTTCACCGGGCTGTCCGGTTCCGGCAAGTCCTCGCTCGCCTTCGACACGATCTACGCCGAGGGCCAGCGGCGCTATGTCGAATCGCTGTCGGCCTACGCGCGCCAGTTCCTGGAGATGATGCAGAAGCCCGACGTCGACCAGATCGACGGCCTGTCGCCGGCCATCGCCATCGAGCAGAAGACGACGTCGAAGAACCCGCGCTCCACCGTCGGCACAGTGACAGAAATCCACGACTATATGCGCCTGCTTTGGGCGCGTGTCGGCATCCCCTATTCGCCAGCCACTGGCCTGCCGATCGAGAGCCAGACGGTGCAGCAGATGGTCGATCGCGTGCTGGCGCTGCCGGAGCGCACGCGGCTTTATCTGCTGGCGCCGGTGGTGCGCGGCCGCAAGGGCGAATATCGCAAGGAAATCGCTGAGTTCATGAAGCGCGGCTTCCAGCGTGTGAAGATCGACGGCGAGTTCTACGAGATCGCCGACGCGCCGGCGCTCGACAAGAAGCTCAAGCACGACATCGAGGTCGTGGTGGACCGCCTCGTCGTGCGGCCGGACATCGCCAGCCGGCTGTCGGAGAGCTTCGAGACCGCGCTGGAACTCGCCGACGGGCTGGCTTTCATCGAATACGCCGAGACCCCTGCGCCCGGCAAGATTCCCGAGCGCATCACGTTCTCGGCGAAATTCGCCTGCCCGGTGTCGGGCTTCACCATCCCCGAGATCGAGCCGAGGCTGTTCTCGTTCAACAACCCGTTCGGCGCCTGTCCGGCCTGCGGCGGCCTCGGCAGTCATCTGACGGTCGATCCGGCCCTGGTCGTTCCCGATTCCAAGCTGACGTTGAAGCGCGGCGCTGTCGCGCCGTGGGCGAAATCCTCCTCGCCCTATTACCAGCAGACTTTGGAGGCGCTCGGTCAGCATTACAAGTTCCGGCTCGACCGGCCGTGGAGCGAATTGCCGGAGAAGGCGCGCACGGCGATCCTCTATGGCTCCAAGGGCGAGGACATCCGCTTCTCCTATGACGACGGCATGCGCAGCTATGAGGTCAAGAAACCGTTCGAGGGCGTCGTCACCAATCTGGAGCGGCGTTACAAGGAGACGGAGAGCGAGTGGTCGCGCGAGGATATTGAGCGCTACATGACCGCCACGCCCTGCGACGCCTGCCACGGCTATCGTCTCAAGCCTGAGGCGCTGGCGGTGAAGATCGACGGCAAGCATATCGGCGAGATCAGCGAACTCTCGGTCAAACATGCGGTCGATTGGGCGAAGGCGCTTCCGAAGAAGCTCGACGCCAAGCGCAACGAAATCGCGCAGCGCGTGCTGAAGGAAATCGTCGACCGGCTCACTTTCCTGCGCGACGTCGGGCTCGATTATCTCAACCTGTCGCGCGCTTCCGGCACGCTGTCGGGCGGCGAGAGCCAGCGCATTCGGCTCGCCTCGCAGATCGGCTCGGGGCTGACCGGCGTGCTCTATGTGCTCGACGAACCCTCCATCGGGCTGCATCAGCGCGATAACGCGCGGCTGCTCGACACGTTGCGGCGCCTGCGCGAACTCGGCAACACCGTGATCGTCGTCGAACATGACGAGGACGCGATCCTGGCGGCCGATTATGTCGTCGACATCGGCCCCGGCGCTGGCGTGCATGGCGGCGAGATCGTCGCCGAGGGCACGCCGGACGAGATCAAGGCCAATCCGAACTCGCTGACCGGGCATTATCTGACCGGCGAGCGTTTCGTCGCCATTCCCGCCAAACGCCGCAAGGCGGATCCGAAGCGGGAACTGCGGATCGTCGGCGCGCGCGGCAATAACCTGAAAGATGTCGACGCCTCGATTCCGCTGGGCTTGTTCACTTGCGTCACCGGCGTTTCCGGCGGCGGCAAATCGACGCTCACCATCGACACGCTCTATAAATCCGTGGCGCGCCAGTTCAACGGCGCCAGCGACCCGCCGGCGCCGCACGAGCGCATCGACGGCCTGGAGCAAATCGACAAGGTGATCGAGATCGACCAATCGCCGATCGGCCGCACGCCGCGCTCCAACCCCGCCACTTACACGGGCGCCTTCACGCCGATCCGCGATTGGTTCGCGGGCCTGCCGGAGGCCAAGCAGCGCGGCTATCAGCCGGGGCGGTTCTCGTTCAACGTCAAGGGCGGGCGTTGCGAGGCCTGCCAGGGCGACGGCGTCATCAAGATCGAGATGCACTTTCTGCCAGACGTCTACGTCACCTGCGATGTCTGCAAGGGCAAGCGTTACGACCGCGAGACGCTGGAGGTCCGCTACAAGGACAGGTCGATCGCCGATGTGCTCGACATGACCGTGGAGGAGGCGGCGGATCTGTTCAAGGCGGTGCCGTCGATCCGCGACAAGATGGAGACCTTGAAGCGCGTCGGCCTGAGCTATGTGAAGGTCGGCCAGCAGGCGACGACGCTTTCGGGCGGCGAGGCGCAGCGCGTCAAGCTCGCCAAGGAACTGGCGCGCCGCTCGACCGGGCGCACGCTCTACATCCTCGACGAGCCGACGACGGGGCTGCATTTCCACGATGTCGCCAAATTGCTCGAAGTGCTGCACGAACTGGTCGACCAGGGCAATACGATGGTCGTCATCGAGCACAATCTGGAGGTGGTGAAAACCGCCGATTGGATCATCGACATGGGGCCGGAAGGCGGCGACGGCGGCGGCCAGGTGGTGGCGATGGGCACGCCCGAGGAGATCGCGCGCCACGCCAAGAGCTATACGGGCGCCTATCTGAAAGAGGCGATGGCGCGCCGCCCGTCCAAGCGGAAGGCGGCGGCGGAATAGGGCGCTGCCCGGCGCGACTTGTCAGCGGCGGGCGCCGCCGCTAGGTAGCCGCTCCCGTCTCCAACCCGAAGTTTTCATGTCGAGCGATTCGCCCGCCGTCTCGATCGGCGTTGATTTTGGCACGAGCAATACCGTCGTCGCGCTGGCGACAGAGGAAGGGCGCGTCGAAACCGTCCGCTTCGCGCATGGCGAGTCCACGCAAAGCGTCTACGCCTCGGCCCTGTGTTTCTGGCAGGAGCCGTCGCGCCGGGGCCTTCCGCCCAGCGTCGAGGGCGGCCCGTGGGCGATCGAGCGTCTGATCGAGCACAATGGCGCGCTGCGCTTCCTGCAATCGTTCAAGACCCTGGCGGCGAGCCGAAGCTTCCAATCGACGACGATCTTCCAGCAGCGGTTCCAGTTCGAGGACATGCTGACGACGTTTCTGCGCACGCTGACGCGCCACGCGCGGGGAGCCGTCGATCTCGCCAACGCCAGCGTCACGGTCGGCCGCCCCGTGCGTTTCGCCGGCGCCGCGCCGGACGAGGCGCTGGCGATGCAGCGCTACCGCGAGAGCTTCGCGCGGCTCGGTGTGGCGAGCGCGCGCTTCGTGTTCGAACCCGTCGGCGCGGCTTTCTCGTTCGCGCGCGGCCTCGAAGGCGACGCGACGGTTCTGGTCGCCGATTTCGGCGGCGGCACCAGCGATTTCTCGATTCTGCGCTTTTCGCGCGCCGGCGGCGTGTTGCGCGCCGATCCCCTCGGCTTTTCCGGCGTCGGCGTCGCCGGCGACAGTTTCGACAGTCGCATCGTCGATCATGTGGCCGCGCCACGCTTCGGCAAAGGCGGCCAATATCGCTCGTTTGGCAAGGTGTTGCCGCTGCCCAAGCATTTCTACGGCAAGCTGGCGCGCTGGCATGAGCTTGCGCTGATGAAGGCCGGCGCGGATCTGCGCGAATTGCGCGAGTTGGCGCGCGCGGCGCTCGACCCGGCGCCGCTCGACGATTTCATCGAACTCATCGAGCGCGACCTCGGCTATGCGCTCTATCGCGCCGTGTCCGAGGCCAAGCTGGCTCTGTCGGCGCGCGACAGCGTCGAGTTTCGCTTCGCCGTCGACGGCATCGACATTCGCGCGCCCATCGCCCGCGCCGAATTCGAGGGCTGGATCGCCAAGGATCTGGCGCGCATCGACGCGGCCGTCGAGGACGTTCTGCATCAGGCGAATATCGGGCCGCAGGCGATCGACAGGGTGTTTCTCACCGGCGGCACATCCTTCGTGCCCGCCGTGCAAAGATTATTCGTCGCGCGCTTTGGCGCCGCGAAGCTGACGTCGGCCGACCAATTCGAATCCATCGCCTCCGGCCTCGCGCTCATCGGACAGAGCCAAAACCCCGACCAGTGGGCCGCCCACCCTCACCAGGTCGCGTCGGGATAGGCGCGTTGGAGGAATTGCATCTGCGCCAGCAGCGGGCCGAGCGCCTCGCTGTGGCGTCCGGCGCGGCCGCCCTTGTGGGCGAAAGCGGAGGCGGGCGGCGTCAGCGTCGCCTGCGCGAACACGGCGCCGGTCGAAGCGTCCCAGGCGGCTCTCAGGCTTGTCGCCGCCGGGACGACGCCTTCGGCCGCCAGCCGCGCGTCAAGGGCGTCGCCGAGGAACAACTCGCCGGCGTAAGGCCACAAGGCGTCGAGCGCCGCCTGCATCCGCGCGTGGCTTTCGTGCGTGCCGTCGCCGAGCGCGACGACGAGTTCGGCGCTGCGCTCGACGTGATAGGCAGCCTCCTTTTCAGCCTTCGCCGCGATCTCGGCGAAGCCTGCGTCGCGGGAGCGGCTCAGCGCCGACAAAGCCTCGATGTGCCAGGCGTCGAACAGATATTGCCGCATCAGCGTATGGCCGTAATCGCCGTTGGGGCGCTCGACCAGCAGCGCGTTGCGGAAGGCGCCGGCGTCGCGCCGATAGGCGAGATCGTCGGCGCTGCGGCCCTCCCGCGCGCCGGCCAGCTCCAACCAAAGCTGCGCTTGGCCCAAAAGATCGAGCGCGACATTGGTCAGCGCGATGTCCTCCTCCAGCGCCGGCGCGTGGCCGCACCATTCGCTGAGGCGATGCGAGAGGATCAGCGCGTTGTCGCCCAGGCGAAGCGCATATTCGCAGCGATCGTCGGTCATGGCGTCCCCGCTTCGTCGCGCAAGGTCGGGTGCGGGTAGATGCGGGCGTCGTCCGGCGCGAAACGCGGGCCGTCGTCCGTGGGGCTCGACGCTACGATGTCGCTGGCGCGCGCGACCCAGATGCTGAGGCCCTCATGCCGGCGCGTGTAGACGTCGCGCGCGTTGCGCAGCGCGTGTTCGGCGTCGACCGCGTGCAGCGAGCCGACATGGCGATGGTTGAGGCCGTGCTGGCCCCGGATGAACACTTCCCACAGCGGCCATTCGCTCGACATGGCCTATTCCGCCGCCATCTTCGCGCCCCGCGTCTTGGCCGCATGGGCGGCGAGCCCGTCGCGGAACCAGGCGCCGTCCTCCCAGGCTTTCACGCGCGCGCCGAGGCGGTCGCGGTTGCAGGGGCCGTCGCCGCGCACGACGGCGTAGAATTCCTCCCAATCCGGTTCGGAGAAATCGTAAGCCCGCTTGTCCTCGTTCCAGGCGAGCTTGTCGTCGGGCACGGTGAGGCCGAGATAATGGGCTTGCGGCACGGTCTGATCGACGAATTTCTGGCGCAACTCGTCGTTGGTGTTGATCTTGATGCGCCACGCCATCGATTGCGCGGAATGCACGCTCTCTTTGTCTGACGGGCCGAACATCATCAGCGAGGGATACCAGAAGCGGTTCAGCGCATCCTGCGCCATCGCCTTTTGCTCCGGCGTGCCGCGCGCCATCTTGGAGATGAGATCGTAGCCCTGGCGCTGATGAAAACTCTCCTCCTTGCAGATGCGCACCATCGCGCGCGCGTAAGGCCCATAGGAGCAGCGTTGCAGCGGCACCTGATTCATGATCGCCGCGCCGTCAACCAGCCAGCCGACGGCGCCGATGTCGGCCCAGGTCAGCGTCGGATAGTTGAAGATCGAGGAATATTTCATCTTGCCGGAATGCAGCATGGCGATCAACTCGTCGCGGCTGATCCCCAGCGTCTCGGCGGCGCAATAGAGATAGAGCCCGTGGCCGGCCTCGTCCTGCACCTTGGCGAGCAGGATCGCCTTGCGTTGCAGCGTCGGGGCGCGGGTGATCCAATTGCCCTCGGGCAACTGGCCGACGATCTCGGAATGGGCGTGCTGGCCGATCTGGCGGATCAGCGTGCGCCGATATTCCTCGGGCATCCATTCCTTGGGCTCGATTTTTTCGCCGCGGTCGATGCGCGCCTGGAAGGCGCGCTCCTGTTCGCTCATTTCCTCGGGCGCCTTGGCGCGGCTGGTCTTGACGAGTTGCGCGTACATCAGACCCTCTCCAGGATCAGCGCGATGCCCTGGCCGACGCCGATGCACATGGTGCAAAGAGCGTAGCGGCCGTTCTGGCGCTGGAGTTGATACATCGCTGTCGCCACCAGCCGCGCGCCGCTCATGCCGAGCGGATGGCCAATGGCGATGGCGCCGCCGTTGGGGTTCACATGGCCCGCATCGTCCGGCAGGCCCAGTTCGCGCAGCACCGCGAGCGCCTGCGCGGCGAAGGCTTCGTTGAGTTCGATGACGTCCATCTGATCGAGCCGCAGCCCGGCGCGGGCGAGCGCTTTGCGCGCCGCCGGCGTCGGGCCAACGCCCATGATGCGCGGCGCGACGCCCGCCGCCGCCATGCCGACGACACGCGCTTTCGGGGTCAGGCCATGCGCGCGGGCGGCGGCCTCGGAGGCGACGAGGAGCGCCGCCGCGCCGTCGTTGACGCCGGAGGCGTTGCCGGCCGTCACCGTTTTGTCGGGGCCGTTGATCGGCTTCAGCTTGGCGAGTTGTTCGGCGGTGGTCGCGCGGGGGTGCTCGTCGGTGTCCACCACCAGCGGCTCACCCTTGCCGCGCGGCACGCGCACCGGAGCGATCTCGTCGCCAAACAGGCCGGCCGCCTGGGCCGCCGTCCAGCGCTGCTGGCTGCGCAGCGCGAAGGCGTCCTGGTCGGCGCGCGAGACGCCATAATCCGCCGCCACATTGTCGGCGGTTTCCGGCATGGAATCGATGCCGTAGGCCGCCTTCATCTTCGGGTTGACGAAGCGCCAGCCGATGGTGGTGTCGTAGATCGCGGCGGCGCGCGAGAAGGCGCTGTCGGCCTTGGGCATGACGAAGGGCGCGCGGCTCATGCTCTCGACGCCGCCGGCCAGGATCAGATCGCCTTCGCCGGCCTTGATGGCGCGCGCGGCTTGGCCGACCGCCTCCATGCCGGAGCCGCAGAGCCGGTTGACGGTGACGCCGGGCGCGGTGATCGGCAGGCCCGCCAGCAGCGCCGCCATGCGCGCGACATTGCGGTTGTCCTCGCCGGCCTGGTTGGCGCAGCCGTAGATGACGTCGTCGAGCGCGGCCCAATCGAGATCGGGATTGCGGGCCTTTAGCGCCGCGATCGGCGCGGCGGCGAGATCGTCGGCGCGCACGCTGGAAAGCGCGCCGCCGTAGCGGCCGATCGGGGTGCGCTGCGCGTCGCAGATGAAGGCTTCGGCCAAGGGTTCCTCCGGTGTTGCCGGCGATATTACGCCCGTGCGCGCGCTATGGCGAGGGCGGGCGGCGCGACCGCGAGACAAAATCCGCGTCAGTATGTTCTTGAAACGTTCGTGTGTTCATCGCGGTTGCGAGGATGCGGGCGAGGCTGTGCAGTTTGGCGAAGACGCCAGGATTTTTGCGAGTTCGCGAGGCTTTTTCGCGGAGGGCGATGTCGCGCGAGCAGGGGGAGGCGTTCTCGATCCGCTTCGACTTCCGCCGAATCTAGCGGATGGCCTTATGCGCCGGCGCCCTCTTCAACCCGATCTTGAGGGCTCGGGCGCGGGCGACTTCGCCCGTTCGGCTTCGCGCAGCACGCGGCGCAGCAGCTTGCCGGTCGTCGTCGTCGGCAGAGAGGCGACGAAGGCGATCTCGCGCGGAACCTCG
>JAJYDD010000105.1 GCA_021777795.1 Pseudomonadota bacterium
CGGGCCTGAAGGACGGCCGGCCGCGTCTCTCAGGGGGCGCGGCCGAACAGGAAGGCGTTGCATACCTTCTGCGCGCGCTCGCGCGGGATCACCTCGTCGAGCACCAGCCGCGCCAGTCCATGCGAGAACGACCACGCGGCGTAGGCGACGGATTCGGCGTCGTCCTCGCGTGGGCGGGAGAAGTGTTTGGCGCCTTCGAGCAGCGCGTTGAAAGCGTCGTCGGCGGCGGCGCCGAGTTCGGGATAACGGTCCCGCTCGCGCAGCAACGGCCCGAACATCAGCCGGAACAGGCCAGGATGGGCGAGGGCGAAATCGATATAGGCGTTGCCCATGCCCGAGAGCGCGCTGTGATCGGCGTCACGCAACATCTGTGCGAACTCGCGATACCCTTCCGCCGCGACCGCCGCCAACAGATGGTCCTTGTCGTTGAAATGACGATAGGTCGCGGTGGCGGAAACGCCGACCCGCCGCGCCGCCTCGCGTAAACTCACCGCGCCGGGACCGTCGGCGTCAAGCAACTCGCGCGCCGCCGCGATCAGCGCGGGACCAAGATTGCCGTGATGATAAGTGGGGCGCGTGGCGATGTTCATGTGCGGCACATATGCACGGTTCGCATGCGAACCGAAGGCACATTCGGGGCTGTAAACATCTCTTAATATTACACGCGGACTGGACGGTAGTTTGTCTCGGATTTCGAGACCGAAATGTCACGGACCTATGCTGGCGCGCCGCCTATCGACCCATTCGCGACTTTTCGCTATCGAGACCCGGGGGGCGCGGCGGACGCGCCGAGGGGGGCGATCATGAAATATGTCTGGCTGATAGCGCCGTGCGTGCTGGCATTGTGGGCCCCGCTTTACAACAGAATTGATCCGGAAATCCTCGGCGTTCCCTTGTTCTATTGGCTCCAGTTGCTGCTGATTCCGCTTTCCGCGCTCGGCATCTACGCCTACGACCGCGCGCGCCGGAGCTGAGCGCGATGTTCGCCCATCTCAACGTCGTCGCGACGAGCGTTTTCGTCTTTTTCTTCGCCCTCGTCACCGTGCTTGGCTTCCTCGCGTCGCGCTGGAAGCAGGCGAGCCTCGATTCCATCGGCGAATGGGGCCTGGGCGGGCGCCAGTTCGGGCCCTGGGTCACCTGGTTCCTGCTCGGCGGCGATCTCTACACCGCTTATACCGTCATCGCGGTGCCGGCTTTGGTCTATGGGGTTGGGGCGCTCGGCTTCTTCGCCGTGCCCTACACCATCATCATCTATCCCTTCCTTTACTTCACCATGCCGCGCCTGTGGGCGGTGACGCACAAGCATCATTACCTCACCGCCGCCGATTTCATCCTCGGCCGCTATGGCAACCGGGCGCTGGAACTGGCGGTGGCGCTGACCGGCCTTATCGCCACCATGCCCTATATCGCCTTGCAACTGGTGGGGTTGGAGAAGGTGATTTCGGCGCTCGGCTTCTCGGGCGAGGGCGTTTACGCCCATGCGCCGATCACCCTCGCCTTCGTCATTCTCGCGCTCTACACCTACAAGAGCGGCCTGCGCGCGCCGGCGCTCATCGCCTTCGTCAAGGATGCGATGATTTATGTGTTCATCATCGCAGCCGTCTTCGTCATCCCCTACGAACTCGGCGGCTGGGGCCATATTTTCTCGGCGGCCTCCGAGGCCTATGTGGCGAAAGTGGCGGCGCACAAAGTCCCGGCGGCGGGGTTGACGCTGGCGCCGTCGCAGGTCGGGCCCTACATCACGCTGGCCATTGGCTCGGCGATGGCGCTGTTTATGTATCCGCACGCGCTGACCGGTACGCTGGCGGCCTCCTCCGGCCGGGCGATCCGCTTCAACACCATGACGTTGCCGGCCTATTCCTTCGCGCTCGGCCTCATCGCGCTGCTCGGCATGATGGCGCTGGCCGCGCATGTGAAGGTGGGTTCCCCGACCGACGCCGTGCCGCAACTGGTGCTATGGGCGTTTCCCGATTGGTTCGCCGGCTTCTGCTTTGCCGGCATCGCGCTCGGCGCTTTGGTGCCAGCGGCGGTGATGTCGATCGGCGCCGCCAACACCTTCACCCGCAATGTCTGGAAGCCGTTCATCCATCCCGGCATGACTCCGCTGGAGGAATCGGTGGTCGCCAAGCTGACGTCGCTGATCGTCAAGATTGGCGCGCTGCTGGTGATCTTCTTCATGCCGACGCAATTCGCGCTCGATCTGCAATTGCTCGGCGGCGTGTGGATGGTGCAGATCTTCCCGGCGCTGGTGTTCGGGCTGTTCACGCGCCGGTTTTCGGGCTGGGCTTTGTTGGTCGGTTGGGCGGCGGGGATCGTCGTCGGCACGGGGCTGTCGTGGACAGGCAAGGCCTGGGCGCCCGTGCATAAGCTGGCCTGGGACGTGCCGTTTTATGGCCCGCTCGACAGCCACCTCGGCTTTGCCGCTTACAATGGACTGACCGCGCTGCTGCTGAATGTCGTCATCGCCGCCGTGCTGTCGCTGGTCCTGCGCTCGAAGGCGCCGGATGAGACGAAGCCGGAGGATTATTGGGATTGAGGGCGGGGCGGATCTGGATGTTGCGCTATGTATACGATTGATGTACATTGATGCCGGGGTTCGATCCCCGAAAGCGCTTGGCTACGATACAAGATCGCGGTCTCGACTTCATCGAGGCGGTCGCCTTGTTCGACGGCCGGCCGATGCTCACCGCTCCCTCCAACAGGAACGACGAGGAGCGATAAAAGTCGATAGCGCTAGGCGATGACGGCAAGGCTTATTCGATCATCTGGACCTGGCGAGAAGGGGACCTGTGGATCATCTCATTTCGGAGAGCGCATAATGACGAAGCGCGCAGATATCGCGAGCATGTCGGTTGAGGAGGCCAAGGCGAAAATTCGTGCCGGCGAAAGCCGCTGCGACGTCGCCGCCCTCGACAAGCTGACGGAGGCGGATATCCAGGCTCAGGCGGCCGAAGACCTGGAAGAGCGAGACTGGGACTGGGCGCGCGCGTCGCTGGAGCGGCCTGAGCCCAAGATTGGGATTCACATCAAGCTCGACGCCGACGTGGTCGCTTTCTTCAAGCGCCAGGGCGCCGGCTATCAGACGCGGATCAACGCGGCGCTGAAAGCCTATGTGAAGCACGCGGAGAAGAGGCGGGCGTGAGGGAGGGGTTTGCGATGGCGCGCGACATCCCACTTCCGCATCCCGGCGAGGTTCTGAAATCCGAGTTCCTGGAGCCGATGGGCCTTTCGGTTTACGCGCTCGCCAAGGCCATCGGCGTGCCGCGAAGCCGCGTCAACGGCCTCTGCCGTGGCGAGCAGGGCGTGACGGCGGCGCTGGCGTTGCGGCTAGGTAGGTTCTTCGACGTCGATCCCCGCTGGTTCATGAACATGCAGACGCAATACGACCTCGAAACCGAGGCCGAGCGGCTGGCCGACAAGATCGCAGCGATTGCGCCGAGGCGGGGGGTGAGCGTGGAGTGGGCTAAGTGGATGAAATTGCAGTGGCACCATAACCGCATCGGGAGGCAAACGATATGAAAGGCCGCCGAAACCAGTGGATAGTTTTGTTTGCGTTAATGTCGTTCGGTGGACAGGCGGCGGCGGAAAATATCTCCGGCACATATGTCGGAAAGAGCAGCAACAGCGCCTTCCTCGTGCAAGTCGTCGAAACAAAAGACGGTCAACTGACGGGGCGTTATGAGGAGGTCATTCTACAGCCGACAGGCAAGATAGACGACAACAACGCAATTATTGCCGGCGCTGTCAACGGGCGGACGGTTGTGGTCACGATCAAAGCGACCGAATTTCTGGTAGGCGGCATCGTGGCGTCCGGGACCATTGACGGCCGTGCGCTTCATCTTACGGGCGGGGGGAACGGGGTTAATATGACCCTTAATCTACTTAAGTCGGACGAAGCCGATTTTCGCACGCAGGTCGCTGCGCTCACCCGGCAGCAGGTTGCGCAGCACGACATAAAGATCGCAGCCGACCAACTTGTCGAACTTAAAGGGTTGAGCGATCGAATGATCGCGTTTGCCACGAAGGCGGATGCGCTCCTGCCGAAATTTGCGCCTGCGGAGCAACGCTATCGGGACATTACCCGGCGAATACGCGGCGCTCTCGCCCGCGAGCAATCGATATATGGCGGCGGACAGGCGTCCGTTGCGCGCGGCCAGATTTCGGTCGCCATCAATCAGACGGCGATCGAAGGCAGCCAACTTCACGACAGCGTGCAGTCTTCGTTTCGAGACATCGCGAATGACGCCGGTCAATTGGCCAGCGAGGCAAAAGGGGCAAGCCAGTTTTGCCGCGAATCACATCAATCGAATGCACCCCTCCCCGCTGTCGTCGGCCCCGAAGCTAAGAACGCCGTTTGTCGCCAGTATTTCGATGCTGAGAAAAAATTCAGGCAGAAAATCATGGAAATGAAGGTGGCGTTTGTCCGGATCGAGGCCGTTTGGAAGATCGAAGGTCAAGCACAAGACAAAATCGTGAAGGCCTCAGATGTCGAGGTTCGCTAGACTCGATGTCTTTGGATACGGTTAAATTAAATTGCGGCGATAGTGCGTTTATTCCCAAACCCGACGCTCAAAAAAAACTTCGGCCCTCTCGCCCGCGCACAAGATGCAAGGCGCCTAACTGCCGAGCCCCCCTCATTTTACCTTGGTCTTCTTGCACGATTCCGGCTGTGCCCGATTCTAGTCTGTTCGCTCGACGATTCCGCTTCATTCTCACGATAGCGTCGCCGAATGGCGGCCAGCGCTTCAAAATCAGGGAGGCTTGGCAGTTCCCACTGGACACGAATCGCCGCCCGACCCCCTGAAAACCACCGCCGCCGCCCTGTCCCGCCCGCCTACAGCCCCCGCCCCCGGATCGCCGCCGCCACCTCGTCCAGCGCCGCCGGGTCTTCGATAGTGGCGGGCGTCGTCCACGGCTCCTCATCGGCGATCTTCTTGATCGTCCCCCGCAAAATCTTGCCCGACCGCGTCTTCGGCAATCTCGCCACCACGATCGCCGTCTTGAACGCCGCCACCGGGCCGATGCGGTCGCGCACCAGCGCCACTACCTCCTGCTCGATCTCCTCAAAAGGCCGCGAAACCCCCGCCTTCAGCACCAGGAAGCCGCAGGGCTGCTCGCCCTTGATCGCGTCCTTGATGCCGAGCACGGCGCATTCCGCGACATCGGGATGCGAGGCCACCACCTCCTCCATGCCGCCGGTCGATAGCCTATGGCCGGCGACATTGATGATGTCGTCGGTGCGCCCGAGGATCGTCAGATAGCCGTCGGCATCCTTGGTCCCCGCGTCGGAGGTTTTGTAATAGCCGGGGAATTCGCTGAGGTAGCTCTCGCGCATCCGCTCGTCCTGGCGAAACAAAGTCGGCAGGCAGCCCGGCGGCAGCGGCAGCTTGATGACGATGGAGCCCATCGCGCCGGCGGGAACCGGCTGGCAGGCGTCATCGACGATATCGACCTGATAGCCGGGCATGGGCACCGTCGGCGAGCCGCGCTTGATCGGCATGATGCCGAGCCCGACCGGGTTGGCCGCTATCGGCCAGCCGGTCTCCGTCTGCCACCAGTGATCGACGATCGGGCGCTGCGTTACTCTTTCCGCCCAGATCACCGTCTCGGGGTCGGCGCGCTCGCCGGCCAGGAACAGGGTGCGGAAGGCGGAGAGGTCGTAGTTTTGCAACAGCTTGCCTTCCGGGTCTTCCTTGCGCACGGCGCGTAGCGCAGTGGGCGCGGTGAAGAAGGCGGCGACCTTGTATTCGGCGATGACGCGCCAGAACGCGCCGGCGTCGGGCGTGCCGACCGGCTTGCCCTCATAGAGTACCGAGGTCGCGCCGTGGATCAGCGGCGCATAGACGATATAGGAATGGCCGACGACCCAGCCGATGTCGCTGGCGGTCCAGAACGCCTCGCCGGGCTTGACGTCGTAGAGATTGGCCATCGACCAAGCGAGCGCGACCAGATAACCGCCGGTGTCGCGCACGACGCCTTTGGGCACGCCCGTCGTGCCGGAGGTGTAGAGGATATAGAGCGGATCGGTCGCCTTCATCTCGACGGGAGCGACCCTCTGGCCCGCCGCCTTCGCCATCGCCTGCGCCCAATCGTGATCGCGGCCCGGGATCATCGCGGCCTCGGCCTGCGGGCGCTGGAACATCAGGCAGGCTTCGGGCTTGTGGCGCGAAAGCTCCATCGCCCGGTCGAGCAACGGCTTGTAGGCGACGATGCGATTGGGCTCGACGCCGCAGGAGGCGGCCAGGATCAGCTTCGGCTCGGCGTCCTCGATGCGGCTAGCCAGTTCCTTGGCGGCGAAGCCGCCGAACACCACCGAATGCACCGCCCCGATGCGGGCGCAGGCGAGCATGGCGGCGATGGCTTGCGGGATCATCGGCATGTAGATGACGACGCGGTCGCCCGCGCCGACGCCGAAGCCGGCGATGACGGCGGCCAGCGCCTCGACCTCGGCGAGCAATTCGGCATAGGTGATGGACCGCTTCGTCCCCGTGACGGGGCTGTCGTAATAGATCGCGACCTGCGCGCCGCGCCCGGCCGCGACATGGCGGTCGAGCGCGTTAGCGCAGGCATTGCAGGTGGCGTCGGGGAACCAGCGGCCATAGACGCCGGCTTCAGGGTCGAAGATGCGGCTCGGCGCCTTGATCCAGTCGATGGCCTTTGCGGCTTCGGCCCAGAAAGCCTCCGGGTTCTCGCGCCATTGCGCATAGACGGCGGCGTATCGGCTGGTCATGCTCATCCTCCCGAACCGCCGTCATCGCGCCTCGGCGCGCGGTTGGCAACTTCCGAGCCGTCATCAATTCGGCGGACGGCGGCCAGCGTTGACATTTCCGCCCGCCTCGTCGTTATGCCGCGTCCATGATGGACAAGACTTTCGACTTCGCCGCCGCCGAACCCCGCATCGCCGCCTTGTGGGAAGAAACCGGCGCCTTTCGCGCCGGCCGGCCCGAGCGCGCCGGCGCCGAGCCGTTCTGCATCGTCATCCCGCCGCCCAACGTCACCGGCAACCTGCATATGGGCCATGCGCTCAACAACACGTTGCAGGACGTGCTCGCCCGCTACTGGCGCATGAAGGGCCGCGACGTGCTCTGGCAGCCGGGCGTCGACCACGCCGGCATCGCGACGCAGATGGTGGTCGAGCGCCAGCTTAGCGCCAAAGGCGAGGACCGGCGCCAGATGGGGCGGCAGGCGTTCCTCGAAAAAGTCTGGCAGTGGAAAGCGGAATCCGGCGGCGCCATCGTCGGCCAGTTGCAACGCCTCGGCGCCTCCTGCGACTGGAGCCGCGAGCGGTTCACGCTAGACGAGGGCTTAAGCAAGGCGGTCGCGAAAGTGTTCGTGCAGCTTTATCGCGAGGGGCTGATCTATCGCGACAAGCGCCTCGTCAACTGGGACCCGAAGTTCCAGACCGCCATCTCCGATCTCGAAGTGCAGCAGATCGAGTGCAAGGGCGCGTTCAAATGGTCGCGCGCCGATGGCGAACCGCTCGACGAGGCGGGGCTCGCCAAGGCGCTGGCTAAGAACCCCAACGGCCATCTCTACCACTTCGATTATCCGCTGGTGGATGAAGCCGGCGAGGAGACGGGCGAAGTTCTCACCGTCGCCACCACGCGGCCGGAGACGATGCTGGGAGACACGGCGGTCGCCGTTCACCCCGAGGACGGGCGCTTCGCCCATCTGCACGGCCGCAAGCTGCGCTTGCCGCTGGTCGGGCGGCTGATCCCCGTCGTCGCCGATGAATACGCCGATCCCGAGAAGGGCGCCGGCGCGGTGAAGATCACCCCGGCGCATGACTTCAACGATTTCGAGGTCGGCCGGCGCCACGAGGCCGAGGGCGTGCGGCCGATCAACATTCTCGACGCCGAAGCGCGGGTGACGCTCGCCGGCAATGTCGCGTTCTTCGAGGGGCTGGAGGCCGGAGACCACGAATTGACGCGGCTCGTCGCTGAACTCGACGGGCAGGATCGCTTCGCGGCGCGGGCCAAGGTGGCCGGCATGATGGCGCGCGAGGGCCGGCTCGCACGCATCGAGCCGAGCCCGCACATGGTGCCGCATGGCGACCGCTCCGGCGTCGTCATCGAGCCCTGGCTCACCGACCAATGGTATGTCGACGCCAAGACGCTGGCGCAACCGGCTTTGGCCGCCGTTCGCGACGGCCAGACCATCTTCACCCCGAAGAACTGGGAGAAGACCTATTTCGACTGGCTGGAGAACATCCAGCCCTGGTGCATCTCGCGCCAGCTCTGGTGGGGCCACCAGATCCCCGCGTGGTCCTCGCCCTGGGGCGGAACTTACGTCGAGGAGGACGAGGAGACCGCCTTCGCCGTGGCGCTCGCCGATGGCGTCGAGCGCGGCGTGCTGGGGGCCGAGGAGGCCGAGGCGCTGGCCAGCCAGCCCGAAAAGCTCGTCGAGATGTTCCCGCGCGACGAGGACGTGCTCGACACCTGGTTTTCCTCCGCTTTGTGGCCGTTCTCGACGCTCGGCTGGCCGGACGAGACAGCGGAGCTGAAGCGGTTCTACCCGACGAGCGTGCTGGTCACAGGCTTCGACATCATCTTCTTCTGGGTCGCCCGGATGATGATGATGGGGCTGCACTTCCAGCACGAGATCCCGTTCCGCGACGTCTATATCCACGCTCTCGTGCGCGACGAGAAGGGGGCGAAGATGTCGAAGTCGAAGGGCAACGTCATCGACCCGCTCAGCCTCATCGACAGCCACGGCGCCGATGCGCTGCGCTTCACGCTGGCGGCGATGGCGGCGCAGGGGCGCGACATCAAGCTCTCGACCTCGCGCGTCGAGGGCTATCGCAATTTCGCGACCAAGCTCTGGAACGCCTCGCGCTTCGCCGAACTCAACGGCTGCGCGCGGATCAACGACTTCGACCCCTTGAGCGTGCGCGATCCGCTCAACCGCTGGATGCTCGGCGAGGCGGCGGCGGCGCTTGGCCAGGTGGCCGGCGGCATCGAGGAATACCGCTTCAACGACGCCGCCAACGCCGCCTATCGCTTCATCTGGAGCGTGCTGTGCGACTGGTGCCTGGAACTGGCCAAGCCCGTGCTGCAAGGCGAGGCGAGCGAGGCGGCCAAGGCCGAGACGCGCGCCACCATCGCCCACGTGCTCGATCTCTCTTATGCGATGCTGCATCCGTTCATGCCGTTCCTCACCGAGGATCTGTGGGCGATCAAGGGGGAACAGGGGCCGCCCCGAACAGGCCCGCTGGCGCTGAGCGCTTGGCCGGACGCCTCCTTCCCCGCCGATCCCGAAGCGGAGGCGGAGATCGGCTTCGTGATCGAACTCATCGAGGCGATCCGCTCCATCCGCTCGGAGATGTCGATCGCCCAGAACGCGCCGCTGCGGCTGGCGCTGGTCGCGCCCGGGGCCAGGGTCGAGGGCTATCTCGCCCGCTGGCGCCCGACCCTGGAGCGACTGGCGCGCATCGAGGGCGTCGATGTGACGCCGGAGCCGCCGCCGGGCGCCGTGGCGATCCTGGTGGGCGACGCGCAGGCGGCGCTGCCGCTGGCCGGCCTCGTCGATTTCGGCGCCGAGCGGGCGCGGCTCGCCAAGGAGATCGACAAGGAGAAGGCGGAGGTCGCCAAAGTTGACGCCAAGCTCGCCAATTCCGATTTCCTCGCCCGTGCGCCCGAGGAGATCGTGGACGAGAATCGCGAGCGCCGCGAGGCGGCTCTGGCGCGCATCTCCAAGTTGGAGGCCGCGCGGGAAAGGCTTGCGAATCTGTGAAACAAACGCCCGGCTGCCTAGGCGATCGTGGCATTTGCGCAACAACCTAGGATCAACTCGGAGAGTTCGAATTTAGCCCGAGTTCGCGCCGCGATTGCGCCATAAACCCCGAGCTTTACTCGACCCCGGGCCGGACAGGTTAAAAGCCTCGGCCGCCCGCGCGGAAGGTTGCAGCTAGAGGGGCGGCGGCGCATTCGTGCGAACGTGGATCGGATCGTTGGACATGTTTGCGGGTACGTTTGCGGGAATAAAGGCGTCCGCGGGCAAGGGCGGACTGAAGGCCCTGGCGGGATTCGGGATTGCGCTCGCGGTGTTTGCGACGCCCGCCTCGGCGTTGGACGGATCGAACACGTCGAACGGCCAGAAGATCGTTCCGGGACGCACCTTCAAGAGCGCGCGCGAGGCGCTGCGGGTCGGCGTTCTCGACCTGCACGCCGGCGACGCGCAATCCTCCCTCCAGGCCCTCACCTACGCCGCCGAGGGCGGCGAGACGCTTGCGCAATGGAAGCTTGGCTCGCTCTACGCCACCGGCGAGGTGGTGCCGCGCAACGACGTGCTGGCCTATAAATATTTCGAGCAACTCGTCGATAACTATGACGAGGACGAAACCGACCGTCGCTCGCTAACCGCCATCGCCAACGCCTTCGTGCAAGTCGGCGTCTATTGCCTGAACGGCATCCCAGGTTCCTCCATCAAGGCCGATCCCGAGCGCGCGGTCGAGATGTTCGAGATCGCCGCCACCCGCTTCGGCGACGCGGACGCCGAGTATCATCTGGCGCGCATGTTCATCGACGGCGAAGGCGGGCTGGAGAAGGACAAGCTGCGCGCCGCCAAATGGCTAGGCCTGGCGGCCGAAAAGGGTCATCACGGCGCGCAGGCGCTGCTGGGCCACATGCTGTTCCGCGGCGATGGCGTGCCGCGCCAGGCCGCGCGCGGGCTGATGTGGCTCTCCATCGCCAGCCTCAGCGCCAAGTCGGGGAAGGAAGCCTGGATTCGCGATCTTCAAGCCAAGGACATCGCCGCCGCCAACGAGAACGAGCGCGGCG
>JAJYDD010000106.1 GCA_021777795.1 Pseudomonadota bacterium
ACGCGCCGAGCCACGCCAGCCCCGCCTCGACATTGGGCGCAGCCTCGATGTCGAGCGCGTCGGTGGCGAGATCGAGATAGAGCCGGCCGTTCCGGTCGGCTGTGGGAAGCCGGTAGACGATGCCGCCGTTGAAGCGCGAATCCGCGACCTTGAGCGCGAGCCCGCGCACGGCATAGCCCACCGGCGACAGGTCGATGGCGCCGGAAGCGGAAATGTCGCCCTGCGGCAGGGCTGCGCCGAGGGCTGCGAGGCGGCTGGCCAGCGCCGGCTCGCCCTCGCCGACCCAAGCCGCCAGCGCCGCGAAATCGCCGACCGCGCCCTGCCCTCGCCCGCGAAAGATCGGCGCGGGCGCAAGCTCCAGCGCGCCGTCGAGCGCGAGGCGCCCGCTGCCCGGCAGACCGCTCGACAGCTTGATCTGCGCCGGAGCGCCGGTGGCGCCGGTGAGCGTGAGCTGCGGCGAAGCGAGCGGGCGAGCGCCGAGATAGGCGGTCTCGGCCTTCAGCTTCAACGAGACCTTCGTCAGCGCCGCATCGCGTCCGAACGCTTGGCCGAGGAGCGCGGCGAAAGCCGCGACCGCGCGGGCGGGCGGGACGAAAGCCTCCTTGTCCTTGCGCAGCAGCGCGTCAAGGTCGAGCGTCTTGGCTGTAAGCTCGGCGGCGATCCGCGGCTTCTGGCCGAGGGTGAGCGACAGCCGGCCCTGCGCTTCGAGCGCGCGGGCCTCCTGCCCGAACGTGGCCTGCGCATCGGCGAGCGCGGCCTCGTCGCCGCTCGCCGCGAGTTGGCCCGACGCGCGCCAGGGCCATGTCCCGCCGTCGGGCGCCGGGGCCTGGCCAGAGAATGTCGCCGACCCTTCCAGCCGCGGCGCGTCGGCGAGGACCAGCCGGCCGTCGAAATCGACGCGGCTGGCGCCGGCGTCGATCTCGCCCTTCAGCGGCAGAGCGTCGGCGGCGAAACCCTCGGTGGCGAACTGGTAATTGGCGCGCCCGCCGCGATAGGCGAAATCGCCGCTGCCGCGCCACGGGCCAAGCCCGGAGGCGGCGGCGCCCTCGAAACTGACATCTTGTAGGAGGATAGGCGCGGCGCCGGCCCGCTCGATGCGGATGTCGGCGTGCGTGGCGCGGATATGGTCGAACTCCAGCCGCCCTTCGGTGGGCGGCGCGAAATGCGGGCCGAGACGCAGGCTTGGGTGGTCGAAGCTCACGTCGTCGAGCTTGATGCGGCCGCCGAACAGACTGGCGAAGCTCAGCTCGATGCGCATCTGCGGCCCCGTCAGCCAGGGCTGGCCAGGCGGGCCGATGGCGACGCCGGCGATCTTCAGATAGGGCGTCGGCAGCGCGCGCAGCGTGATCGGGCCGGTGATTTCGACCGGGGTTCCGATGCGGGCGGCGATGGCGCGCGCCACCATGTCGCGCCGCGCCGACCAGTCGATAAACGGCGGCGCGACCAGCGCCACCGTCAGCGCGGTCACCAAAGCGACGGCGACGAAGGTGAGGAAATTACGCAAAGGCCGGAGGAACCTGCTCTTGGCCGCGCGCCCTAGCCCGAGAGTTGGGCGGATCCGTGACGCGAACCCGTTCTCAATGGCCGGCGGCGAACATCGGCGGCGCCGCCGCGCAATGCAGCCCGCCGTCGAGCGGGACGATGGCGCCGGTCGTATAGGCCCCGGCGCGGCCGGTCAGATACAGCATCGTGCCGGCGAGGTCGTCCGGGCGCCCGACGCGGCCCATCGGCACCGCGCCCGACGCATGGGCCCTGCCCTCCTCGGAGCCGATGGCGAATTTCGTCATATTGCTGGGAAACGGGCCGGGCGCGATGGCGTTGACGGTGACTTGCGCGCCCGCCAGTTCCGCCGCCAGGATGCGGGTGAGGTGATGCACCGCCGCCTTGGAGGCGGAATAGGCATAAGCGTTTTCGGCCTGGGTCACTGATCCCATCACCGAGCCGATATTGATGACGGTCGCCGGCCGATCCACGCTGGCCGCTTTCTTCAACAGCGGCGTCATCTCGCGCGTGAGCTGGAACAGGCCCGTGACGTTGACCGCGAGCACACGGTCGAACGCCTTCCAGGGATAAGCTTCATAGGGCTCGCCCCAACTCACCCCGGCGTTGTTGACGAGGATGTGCAACTCGCCGGTGCGGGCGCGCACCTCGGCGGCGAGCGCGGCGACGCCGGCTTCGCTCTGCACCGTGCCGCCAAACCCCTCGCAGGGGCCGATGGCGGAAAGCTCCTTGGCCGCCGCCTCGCAGACCTCGGCCTTGCGCGAGGCGATGAACACCCGCGCCCCGGCGCTGAGCAGCGCCTCGGCGGCGACGCGGCCGAGCCCGGTGCCGCCGCCAGTGACCAGCGCGACGCGGCCTTTGACGGAGAAGAGTTCGGAGGCTGAGAACATGGCGGGCGATCCTTCCTTTTGGCCTAGCTATAGCAGGCGCGGCCGGCTGGGGAAGCCTGCGGCGAAAGGTTGCCGACAAGCGGCGGCGGTTTCATTCGCAGATGCAGCGTTTTCAGGCGAATGGGCGCGAAAAGGCGAGCCGATTCCCCGGCTTCCCACGCGCTGCTCCTGGGGCTCGCGGCGCCTTTTTATTTATTTCAATATGTTATTTATACATCCACTGTTCTTATGACGCAACGCGCATCATTTCACCGTAATTCCGGCGCGTTTTCTTTGGCGTCAGATGTTCAGATATTGCCACAACAAAATTATATTTTGGACAAAGGCCAGGAACGCGCCGAGAGCCAGCTTGGCGGGCTCCGTCTTTCGCCAGAGCAGCGAAACGAACAGGGAACTATTGAAAAATATAAGCCCAATTAGCAAATATAGCGATATTTTGTGAATCTGCCGGCACACGACCCCGTGCTCATGTCTAAGATGACATGTCAGCCCGTGGCGCATATCGACGAAAACAAATACGGACCAACATATTGATCCCACGATGAATAGCGATAAAATCTTCAGTCTTTGCCTGGATAGGTACAACATAACGGTGACGAGCAACGACAGAGCCACATAAAGCACTTCCGTCGCCTTTAGAGAACTCAACGACAGCGAGTCCGGAACGCCTCCGTCCACGGCGCCATCCGACAGCGCCATCAACACTCTTACGACACCGGCCCAAAAAAACAGGCACCCCAACCAGAACACCTGTTCGTCGCGCAGTTTTGCCCATCGCATTTTCATCCCCGCTCCTTGATCTCGCCTTCGGCGTTCCGGGAAAAACCGCCGCACCGGGAAGGTCGGCAACGGCGTCCCGAAGGACGCCATGTCAGGCTGGTCTGGGCCTTGATGCGCCCTGTGGACCGTCAGCGCAGGGGCGACGCCCGCCCGCTTCGCATCGGAAACCGGAACTCGTCCCGGTTCACGAAACTCTGATATTCGCAGCAGCCTCGAAAGATCATCCTCCGAATCGACAGTTTCTTGATTCGGATCTGTCTACGAAGGCCGCCGAAATATGGCAATGAATATGTTTTTTACGCGAGCGCCCGCCGCTTTTTTGGCGCAATTGCTGTGACGACTTGAAAAGTCTTAAGTGAACGCCGCGCCGGCCCACGCCCCGCCCTTGACGCCTCGCCGCACCGCGCCGACAATCCCGGCCTCCGCTCAAGGCCCGCCCCATGAAAATCTCGCTCATTCAGATGAACTCGATCCCCGACAAGGCGGCCAATATCGCGGCCGCCAAGGCGCTCATCGAGCGCGCCGTCGGCGAGGACGGGCCGGATTGGATTCTGCTGCCCGAACAGTTCGACTGGGCCGGCGGCGTCAAGGGCGAGAAGGCGCTGAACGCCGAGGCGCTGCCGGGCGGCCCCGCCTACAGCATGGCGCAGGAACTCGCCGCTAGGCATCGCGTCTTCATCCATGCCGGCTCGCTGATGGAGCGCATCGAGGGCGAGGCGCGCATCCACAACACCACCGTCGTCTTCGACCGCCGGGGCGACGAGATCGCGCGCTATCGCAAGATCCACCTGTTCGACGTGACGACGCCCGACGGCAAGGCCTATCGCGAGAGCGCCACCGTCAAGCCGGGCGACGCCGTCGTCACCTACGATTGCGAGGGCGTGAAGATCGGCTGCACGATCTGTTACGATCTGCGCTTTCCCGCGCTGTTCCAGGCGCTGGTCGATAAGGGCGCGCAAGTGATCGCGGTCCCGGCCGCCTTCACGATGTCGACCGGCAAGGACCATTGGGAGACGCTGCTGCGCGCCCGCGCCATCGAGACGCAGACCTATGTCGCCGCCGCCGCGCAGACCGGCTCGTTCTCGGTCAACAACGAGGTCCGGCAGACCTACGGCCATTCGCTGGTCGCCGATCCCTGGGGGCTGGTGGTGGCCAAGGCGTCCGACGGGGTCGGAATCGTTTCGACGCGGCTCGACATGGGGCAGGTCAAGCGGGTGCGCGGCATGATCCCGGTCGCCGAGCACAAGCGGGCGCTCTGAGGCCCCGACAACGCAAAAATCGTCGCGGCCTCGCGATAATTGCGCTTTCTGTTTGAGCCTTTCCGCTGAATAGTATCGGTCTGCCAGCCCCAGAGACGATTCATGGCCGACGACGAACTCGACCTTTCCGCGCTTTCCGACGATGACCTCGTCGCGCAGATGCACGACGACCTCTACGACGGCCTCAAGGAGGAGATCGAGCAGGGCGTCAACATCCTGCTCGGACGCGGCTGGGCGCCTTACAAGGTGCTGACCGAGGCGCTGGTTGAGGGTATGCGCATCGTCGGCGTCGATTTTCGCGACGGCATCCTGTTCGTGCCGGAAGTGCTGATGTCGGCCAACGCCATGAAGGCCGGCATGTTCATCCTGCGTCCGCTCCTGGCCGCCACCGGCGCGCCGAAGATGGGCAAGATGGTGATCGGCACCGTCAAGGGCGACATCCACGACATCGGCAAGAACCTCGTCTGCATGATGATGGAGGGCGCCGGCTTCGAAGTCATCGACCTCGGCATCAACAATGGCGTCGACAAATATCTGGCCGCCATCGAGGAGCACCAGCCGGAGATTCTGGGCATGTCGGCGCTGCTGACGACCACCATGCCCTACATGAAGGTCGTCATCGACACGCTGAAAGAGAAGGGGATGCGCCACGATTATATCGTGCTGGTCGGCGGCGCGCCCTTGAACGAGGCGTTCGCCGACGCCATCGGCGCCGACGCCTATTGCCGCGACGCGGCGGTGGCGGTCGAGACCGCCAAGGCGCTGCTGGCGCGCCGCCAGGGCTCCGCGCACGCGGGCTGAACGGGGGCTGCCTTGTCCGACGAGACCGAGGACGAGCGCTTTTATGGCGGGCGCGGCGGCTTAAGGCGCGTGCTGGTCATCGCCTGCGGGGCGCTGGCGCGCGAAATCCTGTCGCTGCGCGAGGGGCCGCTCGGCGCCTTCGACGTCACCTGCCTGCCGGCGAAGCTGCACAACCGCCCTGCCCTGATCCCCGCAGCCGTGCAGGCGAAAATACGGGCCAAGCGCGCCGATTACGACGAAATTCTCTGTCTCTACGGGGATTGCGGCACCGGCGGCGAACTCGACCGGGTGCTGGAGGCGGAAGGCGTGCGGCGCATCGGCGGCCCGCATTGCTATTCGTTTTACGCCGGCGAGGCTGAGTTCGAGGCGATGATGGAGGAGGAGCTGGGCACGTTCTTCCTCACCGATTTTCTCGCCCGCCATTTCGAGACGCTGGTGATCGAAGGCCTCGGCCTCGATCGGTTCCCGCAATTGCGGGACGACCTGTTCGGCCATTACCGCAAGCTCGTCTATCTCGCCCAAACCGACGACGAGGCCGCGACCGCCAAGGCGGAAGCGGCGGCGCAGAGACTGGGCCTCGCCTATGAGCGGCGGTTCACGGGCTTGCGCGGCCTGCAAGATTTCCTGTCCGAGCGAGCCTGACGCATGGCGAGCCTGATCCTGCTCTACTGGCGCGACATTCCGAGCCAAGTCATCGTCAAGGCCGGGCGCAAAACGGCCAAGCGCGAATTGTCGGAACGCTTCATCCGCGCCATCGACGCGGCGGCGATGCGTTCGGGCGCCTCTGATACCGACGCCTATCTCGCCGACTGGCGGCGCGCCGACCCCGTGCAATGCGGCGACGATCTCGAAGCCGAGGCCGAGGCCGCCGCCGCCCGGTTGGAAGCCGAATATGACAATTCCCGGCTGGCGGCGCTGGCCGCCAACGAGGGGCGCGCATGACTCCTGCCGCCTTCGAGCCGCGCGGCAAGCGCCCGCCGCCCGACCGCTGGCCCTGGCTACGGCTGTGGAGCATCCGACACGCGAGGGGGTTGGAGCGGCTATACGAGGGCTTTGAGCGGGCGCTGATCGCCATGCGCCCGATGTTCGAGCGCATAGGCTTTGCGCGGCTGGAGCGGCCGGTCGCGGCGCTGGAGAGCGCGATGAAGGGGGCGCTGTTCGATTGCCGCATGTGCGGGCAATGCGTGCTCTCCTCCACCGGCATGTCGTGCCCGATGAACTGCCCGAAGAACCTGCGCAACGGCCCCTGCGGCGGCGTGCGGGGCGACGGAAATTGCGAGGTCTATCCGGCGATGCCCTGCGTCTGGGTGCAGGCCTATGAGGGCAGTCGGCGCATGGAGGGTGGCGACAAAATCGCCCATGTGCAGCCGCCGATCGACCATCGGCTGAAAGGCGCCTCGTCCTGGCTCCAAGTCGCGCGCGGGGCGCCATGAGTTATGAACCGCATCCGCACGACATCGGCCCCGATCCCGGCGCGCCGCTGGTCGATCTGCCCGGCCATTCCTCGCGCGGGCGGCTGGAGCGTGTGCTCAGGCGCGGCGAGTTCGCCATCACGGCGGAACTGAATCCGCCCGACAGCGCCAACCCGGAAGACGTCTACGAACGCGCGCGCATCTTCGAGGGTTGGGTGGATGGGATCAACGCCACCGATGGTTCGGGCGCGCATTGCCACATGTCGAGCGTCGCCATCTGCGCGCTGCTGACGCGCGTCGGCTATTCCCCGGTGTTGCAGATTTCCTGCCGCGATTACAACCGCATCGCCATTCAGGGCAATGTGTTGGGCGCGGCGGCGCTGGAGGTTGGCAACATCCTGTGCCTGACAGGCGACGGCGTGCAATGCGGCGATCACCCGCAGGCGAAACCGGTGTTCGACCTCGATTCGACCTCGCTGCTGAGCGTCATCAGGAAGATGCGCGACGACGGCGCGTTTCTTTCGGGGCGCAAGATCACCACGCCGCCGCGCGTGTTCCTCGGCGCGGCGGAGAACCCGTTCGCCCCGCCTTACGATTTTCGCCCGTTGCGGCTCGCCAAGAAGGTCGCGGCGGGGGCGCAGTTCTGCCAGACACAATATTGCTTCGACCTGCCGCGCTTGCAGGCGTTCATGGCCGCCGCGCGCGATATGGGGATCACCGAGCGGTGTTTCATCCTGGTCGGCGTCGGGCCGCTGGCCTCGGCCAAGACGGCGCGCTGGATGCGCGCCAATGTCGCGGGCGTCCATATCCCCGATGAGGTGGTCAAGCGCCTCGAAGGGGCGAAGAACCAGAAGGCCGAGGGCAAGAAAATCTGCGTCGAGATGATTCAGGCCCTGCGCGAGGTGAAGGGCGTCGCCGGCGTGCATGTGATGGCCTACCGGCAGGAGGAATACGTCTCCGAGATCGTGCATGAATCCGGGGCGCTCGCCGGCCGCTCGCCATGGCGGCGCGATTTCGTCGCCAAGATGCAGCCGGTGGAGAGTTTGGCGTGAGCTATGGCTTTGCGGAGCGGATGAGCGACACGGGGACGGCGGTCGCGCCGGTCCAGGCGGCGTCGGCCGTTACGGCGGTGAGGCCGCGCTCCTGCGCCAGCGCCAGACAAGCGCGGTCGCCGAGAGAGAGGCCGCGCGAGCGGGTCTCGCGACGAAGTTCGCCGGCGAGCCGGGCTTGGGATTCGGTGAAGGGGACGATTTCGACTTTGCCTTCCGTGAGCACGGACCAGATTTCGGCGCGATCTATGTCTCTATCGACGAATTTGGTCGCCACCTCGGCAAGATTGACAGTGGATATTACGGCTTCTGCGAGCATCGGCGCAACCACGGAGGCGCCCGGCTCCGCATTTAACAATGCGATCAGCGCAGAACTGTCGAGCGCGTATTTACTCACGGGCAGCTTCGGCGCGACGCTCCGCGATCAACTCATCAACAAGAGAAACGCCCTCGGGCACATGCCGGCGGACTGCGGCCTGGGCGCGTCTGATGACTGCGGCGAGCGTATCGACCACCACCTCGCCCTCGACGACCGAGGCGCTGACGCTGGCGCCGGCGTTGACCCCCAATTCCGCCAGCGCTTGCGCAGGGATGATGATGCGTCCGTCCTCCGTCACGTTGAGGACGACCGAGACGGCGCGGGGGGGCGGCGAATGTTCCATAGTTCTGCATCATACCGCCCGGGCGCAACCCCGGCAAATGTCCCAGGGATCAGCCCATGACCGAAACCCGCGTTTCCTCCGATAAACGAGAGGTCGTCCTCGGCTTCGACCGGCCGTTCGTCATCATCGGCGAGCGCATCAACCCGACAGGGCGCAAGCTGCTCGCCGCCGCGATGGCGGCGGGCGATTATTCCGGCGTCGTCGCCGACGCGCTGGCGCAGGTGCAGGCCGGCGCGCATATGCTCGACGTCAACGCCGGCATCCCGCTCGCGGACGAGCCGAAGATTCTGGCCGAATGCATCAAGCTGGTGCAGGAGACGGTCGATGTGCCGCTCTCCATCGACAGTTCCATCGTCGCGGCGCTGGAGGCGGGGCTGGCGGTCTACAAGGGCAAGCCGCTGGTCAATTCCGTCACCGGTGAGGAGGAGCGGCTGGAAGTCGTGCTGCCGCTCATCAAGAAATACAACGCCGCCGTCATCGCCATCTCCAACGACGAGACCGGCATCTCCGAAGACCCCGACGTGCGCTATGCGGTGGCCAAGAAGATCGTCGAGCGGGCGGCGGATTTCGGCATCCCCCGTTCCGACATCGTGGTTGATCCGCTGGTCATGCCGGTCGGCGCGATCAACGACGCGGGCGCCAAGCTGATGAGCCTGATCCGCCGCTTGCGCGAGGAACTGAAGGTCAACACGAGCTGCGGCGCCTCCAATTTCTCCTTCGGCCTGCCCAACCGGCGCGGCCTCAACGCCGGTTTTCTGCCGATGATGATCGGCGCCGGCCTCACCTCGGCGATCATGAACCCGCTGCACCCGGAAGACAGACAGGCGATCCTCGGCGCCGACGTGGTGATGGGCCACGATCCCAATTGCGCGGCCTGGATCAAGGCCTATCGCGAACCGCCCGCCGAGGGCGAGGGCCGCCGCGAGGGCCGGCGTCGGGCGCGGGGTTGAGCATTTGACCCAGCATCGCATCGTCTTCACGCCCTCGGGCAAGCGCGGCGAGTTCGAGGACGGCGTGAGCGTGCTCGACGCGGCGCGCAAACTCGGCGTCGATCTCGATTCCGTCTGTGGCGGACGCGGCATCTGCTCGCGCTGTCAAGTCGAGATCATCGAGGGCGAGTTCGCCAAACACGCGATCTATTCCGCCAGCGATCACGCGAGCGAATGGAACGCCGTCGAGCAGCGTTACGTCGATAAGCGCGGTCCCCTGAAGCCGGGCCGCCGGCTCGGCTGTCAGGCGCGCCTGTGCGGCGATCTCGTCGTCGATGTCCCGGCCGAAAGTCAGGTTCACCGGCAGGTCGTGCGCAAGCGCGCCGAGACGCACCCCATAGACATCGATCCCGTCGTGCGCCTGCATTATGTCGAGGTCGCCGAACCCGACATGCACGATCCCTCCAGCGATTTCCGCCGCCTGCGTGACGCGCTGGTCCAGCAATGGGCGTTGGAGAAGGTGGGCGCGAGCCTGCCCGTGCTGGGCAAGCTGCAAAAGACGCTGCGCGCCGGCGAGTGGAAAGTCACGGTCGCGGTGCGACGGGGGCGAGAAATCGTCGCCATCTATCCGGGCTTCGTCGAGCGCGCTTATGGCGTGGCCTTCGACATCGGCTCCACCACCATCGCCGCGCATCTCTGCGATCTCGAAACCGGCGAGGTGCTGGCCTCGCAGGGGCTGATGAACCCGCAAATCAGGTTCGGTGAGGATCTGATGAGCCGCGTCTCCTATGTGATGATGAACCCCGGCGGCGAGAAGGAACTGACCTCGACCGTGCGCGAGGCCGTCAACCAACTCATCGGCGCCGCCGCGAGTGAGGCGGGCGTCGAGCGCCAGCGCATCGTCGAGGTGACGATCGCCGGCAACCCGATCATGCACCACCTGTTCCTCGGCCTCGATCCGACCGAACTCGGCGGCGCGCCTTTCGCGCTGACGCTCGACGCCGGCTATGAGGCGCACGCCAGCGAACTCGGGCTCGACATCGCGCCCGGCGGCTATGTCTACGCCCTGCCCTGCATCGCCGGCCATGTCGGCGCGGACGCCGCCGGCGTGGCGCTCGCCGAGGCGCCCTATCTGCGCGAGGAGCTGACGCTGATCGCCGATGTCGGCACCAATGCGGAGATCCTGTTCGGCAACAAGGACGGGATGCTGGCCTGCTCCTCGCCGACGGGCCCCGCCTTCGAGGGCGCGCAGATCTCCTGCGGCCAGCGCGCCGCGCCCGGCGCCATCGAGCGCGTGCGCATCGACCGCGAGACGCTGGAGCCGCGCTTCAAGGTGATAGGCTGCGATCTCTGGTCGAACGAACCGGGCTTCGCCGAGGCGACAGCTTCGCTCGGCGTCACCGGCGTCTGCGGCTCCGGCATCATCGAGGCGGTCGCCGAGATGTTCCTGTCCGGGATCATCGGCCAGGATGGCCTGTTCAACGGCGCGCTGGCGG
>JAJYDD010000107.1 GCA_021777795.1 Pseudomonadota bacterium
TCGGCGACGGCATAGAAAAGCCGGCCGAAGAGGCTTAAAGCGCCGGCAACGTAGGGCGGCCCTCGGGCCGCCCGATTCGTATCTGGAGCTTACCCAATGGGCGATCCGCTGTTCAAACGTGTCGTGGTCAAGCTCTCCGGCGAGGCCCTGATGGGGCCGTTGACCCACGGGCTGCACACGCCGACGCTGCATCGCTTCGCGCATGATCTGAAGGCCGCCGCCGCGTTGGGCGTGCAGGTGGCGGTGGTGATCGGCGGCGGCAATTTCTTCCGTGGCCTCGAAGGCGCCGAGAAGGGCATCGAGCGGGCGCGGGCCGATTCCATCGGGATGCTCGCCACCGTGATGAACGCCCTGGCGATGGAGGGCGCGCTGGAGGAGATCGGCCAGCCGGCGCGGGTGCTCTCCGCAGTCGCCATGCCTTCGCAATGCCAGCCCTATTCGCGCCAGGCGGCGCTCGCCCATCTCGTCAAGCACCGGGTGATCCTGTTGGCGGGAGGCACCGGCAACCCGTTCTTCACCACCGACACCGGCGCGGCGTTGCGCGCGGCCGAACTCTCCTGCGACGCGGTGATGAAGGCGACCAATGTCGATGGCGTCTATACCGACGACCCCAAGAAGAACCCCGACGCGCGCCGCTACGAGCGGCTGACCCACGACGAAGCGATCCAGCGCAATCTCCAGGTGATGGACACCTCGGCTTTCGCGCTGACCCGCGACAATAGGATTCCGATCGTGGTGTTCTCGCTGCACGAGCCCGGCGCGATTGAGGCGGCGCTGCTCGGGCGGGGCAGGGCGACTTACGTGATGCCGTGAGACGTGCTGGCGGGGTCCGAACAGGTTGCGGCACGTAGGCGCGCTTCGGGGCCTCGGCTGCGGTGATGGTTGGGCTCGCAATCACCGATGGCGCTCCAGCGCCGGTAGATATCTCACGTCTTAACGTGGATGAAACCGCCGCCTCCGAGAGTGCGCGCCTCTCAAGAGAGGTGTGTGATGCGGATTTGGTTGCAATGGGCGCTAGCGCTCGCTCTGGCGGTGGGAGTGGCCGGGGCGCCGCTGGCGGCTGAGGCCGAGGAGGCCGCTCCGATTACCGTCGGCGCAGGCGTCACCTATCAGTTTCTCGCGCGCTGGGACGTCGACCGGCTCAACAAGATTCTCACCGTCGACACCCCCGCTTTCGCCGATCTCAAGGTCGCCTACACGCCGGCCCGCAACGCGGTGAAACTCTACCGCGTCGTCTATCCCAGCGTCATCCCCGAGCACGGCAACAAGCCCACGACCGCCAGCGGCCTCGTCGCCATTCCCGACGGTCCGGAGACCTCGCTGCCACTGGTCTCCTATCAGCACGGC
Organism: Pseudomonadota bacterium; assembly: GCA_021777795.1. Classification (GTDB taxonomy): domain Bacteria; phylum Pseudomonadota; class Alphaproteobacteria; order Rhizobiales; family Beijerinckiaceae; genus Roseiarcus. The sequence goes on from JAJYDD010000107.1 coordinate 1,348, forward strand.
ACCGTCTACGGGAAACACGAGGTCCCCTCGTTCCCGGAGGAATCGCCCGAAACGCAATTGATGATCGCGCAATTCGCCGGTCAGGGTTACGCGCTGATCGGTGCGGACTATTTCGGCCTCGGCGTCTCGACCGAGCCGGAAAGCTACATGGTCAAGGCGAGCCACCAGCAGGCGACCTCCGACATGGTGACCGCCGGCCGTCTGGTGCTGGCGAAGCTCGGCGTCAAGGACACCGGGTTGTTCCTCTCCGGCTGGTCGCAGGGCGGCTTCGTCACCATGGCTCTGCTGGAGAAACTCGAGAGCGACGGCGTGCCCGTCGTCGCGGCGGCCACCGCCAGCGCGCCGCTCGACGTCTACGCCGCGCTCAGCGGCTTCCTCGACTTCCCGCGCAAGAACGACGCGTTCTGGGTGCCGACCTTGTTCATTCTGTCGGCTTTCGCCTACGAGAACTATTACGACACGCCGGGCCTCGCCCATTCCGTACTCAACGACGAGTATTACGACCTCTGCCGCAAGGCCTATGAGCGGCTGCCGTTCGACGCCAAGCAGGTCCCGACCGACCTGCACAAGCTCGTCCGCAAGGAGTATTTCGATCCGCAGTTCTTCGCCAATTCCGCCTATGGCCGGCTCGTGAAGCAGGCCCAGGCCTATCGCTGGGTGGTGAAGACCCCCGTGCGCAACTATTACGGCGAGAGCGACGAGGCGATCACCGTCGGCGTCGGCCGCATCGGCATGACTTATGCGCAAGCGATCGGCGCCGGCAATCCCAAGGTCGAGGCCGTATCGACCGGCCCGACCACCCATCGCGGCACTTTCGTCACCGCGACGCCGCAGTGGAAAACCTGGTTCGACACGCTGCGCGCGCCCTGACCCTTGCTTGGGCGCGGAAATAGGCGCATGGGGCCACCCATGCGCCGCCGCACCTTCCTCGCCCTCGCCTTCGCCCTCGCCGCAGGTCCGGCGCTCGCCGCCGAGATCAACGTCGAGGAAATCCTCAACGATCCCGCCGCGCCCATCGCCGGCGACCCCAAGGGCGACGTCACTATCGTCGCCTTCCTCGATTACAACTGCCCGTTCTGCAAGAAATCGACGCCGGGGCTCCTGCGCGCGGTCAAGGAGGATGGCCATACGCGGCTGGTCTATAAGGATTGGCCGATCCTCGCGCCGTCCTCGGTCGATGGGGCGAGACTGGCGCTCGCCGCCAAATATCAGGGCAAATACGAGGAGGCGCACGCGGCCATGATGGCGCTCAAGGGTCGTAGCACGCCGCAGCAGTTCCGCGCGGCGGTCCAAGGCGCCGGCGTCGATATGGCGCGGCTCGACGCCGACCTCTCCGCCCACGGGGCCGACATCATGGCGCTCATCAAGCGCAACAACGCCGAGGCGGACTCGCTGGGGCTTCAGGGCACGCCAGTTTTTCTCATCGGCCCCTTCCGGGTCGCCGCCGCGATCGATTACGCTGAGTTCAAGCGCGTGATCGGCGAGGCCCGCGCGCGCCAGAAAGGCGAGGCGCCGCCGGCGCAATAGAGGAAACCATCGGCGCGCCGCCGCGTTTGCCGCAAGCACGCGGAGGCGGAATGAGCGAAGCCGGCGAGATCGTCACCCTGGTCCCGGCGCGGCTGGAGCGGCTGCCGTGGGGGCGCTTTCATCTGCTCGTCGTCGCCGCGCTCGGGATCACCTGGATCCTCGACGGGCTGGAGGTGACGCTCGCCGGCTCCATCGCCGGGGCGCTCAAACAATCGAAAGCGCTGCATTTCAGCGACGCCGAGGTCGGCGCCGCCGGCAGCGCCTATCTCCTCGGCGCGGTGACCGGGGCGCTGTTCTTTGGCTGGCTGACCGATCGGCTAGGGCGCAAGAAACTGTTCTTCATCACCATCGTCGTCTATCTCGTCGCCACCGCGATGACGGGCCTCGCCTGGGACGGCTTTGCCTTCTATGCCTTCCGCTTCCTCACCGGCTGCGGCATCGGGGGCGAATATTCCGCCATCAACTCCACCATCCAGGAGTTGATCCCGGCCCGTTATCGCGGCCATCTCGATCTCATCGTCAACGGCAGTTTTTGGATCGGCGCGGCGGCGGGCGCGCTGGTCGCGGTCGCGCTGCTCAATCCGGCGCTCATCGACCCGGAATGGGGCTGGCGGCTCGCCTTTCTGCTCGGCGCCGCCATCGGGGCAATCGTATTCTTCATGCGGCTGTGGATCCCCGAGAGCCCGCGCTGGCTCGTCACTCACGGGCGCGAGGCGGAGGCAGAGGAGGTGGTCGTCGGCATAGAGCGGCGCTTCGGCCCCGGTCTGCCGAGGCCCGACGAAAAGCTCGCGCTGCGCCTGCGTCCGCGCTCGCATACCCCCTTGCGCGAAGTGTTTTCGGCGCTGCTCGTCCGCTACCGTCTACGCGCCTTAGTCGGCCTGACGCTGATGGCGGCCCAGGCGTTCTTCTACAACGCGATCTTCTTCACCTATGCGCTTGTTCTGACGAGGTTCTACGGCGTCGCTTCCGGCCATGTCGGCTGGTACATATTGCCGTTCGCGCTCAGCAACTTCCTCGGGCCGGTGCTGCTCGGGCGGCTGTTCGACACGCTGGGCCGGCGTGTGATGATCGCAGGCTCTTATGCGCTATCGGGCCTATTGCTGGTCATCTGCGGGGCGCTGTTCTTCGCCGGCTGGTTGAACGCGACGACGCAAACGATTGGCTGGATGGTGGTTTTCTTCTTCGCCTCGCCTGCCGCCAGCGCCGCTTACCTCACCGTGAGCGAGACTTTCCCGCTGGAGATGCGCGCGCTCGCCATCGCCATCTTCTACGCCATCGGCACGGGGATCGGCGGCGTCGCGGCGCCGGTCGTCTTCGGCTGGCTCATCGAGAGCGGGTCGCGGGGAAGCGTGTTCGCCGGCTATGCCTTCGCCGCCGCGCTCATGGGTCTGGCCGCCCTCGTCGCCGCCCGCTACGCCGTGCGGGCGGAGCGCAAGCCGCTGGAGGAGGTCGCGACGCCGATGTCGGCGGCGTGATGCTATTCCGCCGCTTTGGCCCCCTGCAGCGCCGCAGCGCCGGTCTCGAACTGCAAGCGCGCCAGCCGCGCATAAAGCCCGCCCTTTGCCAACAGCGAGGCATGGTCGCCCTGTTCGACGATCTCGCCGCCGTCGATGACCAGAATCCGGTCAGCGCCGACGATGGTCGCCAGCCGATGTGCGATCACCAGCGTCGTGCGGCCCTTCATCAGTTCGCTAAGCGCCGCCTGCACCAGCGTCTCGTTGCCGGCGTCGAGCGCCGAGGTCGCCTCGTCGAGCAGCAGCACCGGCGCGTCCTTGAGGATCGCGCGGGCGATGGCGAGGCGCTGGCGCTCGCCGCCCGATAGGGTGACGCCGCGCTCGCCGATCAAAGTGTCGTAGCCTTGCGGCAGGGCGCTGACGAAGCCGTGCGCGGCGGCGCGCCGGGCCGCCGCCTCGATTTCGGCTCGCGCGGCGGCGGGCCGGCCATAGGCGATGTTGTCGGCGATGCTGGCGCCGAAGATGAACGGCTCCTGCGGCACGAGCGCGATGGCCTGCCGCAGCGCCTTCGGATCGAGCGTGGCGATGTCGACCCCTTCGAGCTTCACAGCCCCAGCGGTGGGGTCGTAGAAGCGCTCCAGAAGCTGAAATAGCGTCGATTTGCCGGCGCCCGAGGGGCCGACGATGGCGACCGTCTCGCCGGGCGCGACGGAGAAATCGACGCCGCGCAGCGCGGGATCGTCGGGCCGCGTCGGATAGGCGAAGGTCACGCGCTCGAAAGCCACCGCGCCGCGGACGCGCGCCGGCAGGAGGGCGGGCGAGGGCGGGGCGACGATTTTCGGCTTCAGCGCCATAAGGTCGCCGATGCGTGCGGCCGCGCCGGCCGCCTGGCTGACCTCGTTCCACACCTCCGACAATTGCCCGAGCGAGCTTGCCCCCAGCACCGCGTAAAGCAGGAATTGCAGCAGCACGCCGGCGCTCATGCGATGGTCGATGACGTTGCGCGCGCCGAGCCACAGCACCACGACGACGCTGGCGAAGGCGAGAAAAATGGCGACTCCGGTGACGACGGAGCGGGCCTGCGTCATATCGCGCGCCGCCTCATAGGCGTCGTCGGCCGCCGCCTGATAACGCCGGGCGGTGAAATCCTCGGCGACGAAGGCCTGCATGACGCGCGCGGCGTCGAGGTTCTCCGAGGCGAAGGCGGTGGCGTCGGCGAGCCGTTCCTGGGCGCGGCGCGAACGCTCGCGCACCGAACGCCCGGCCGCATAGAGCGGCAGCACGATGAGCGGAATGGCGATCAGCACATAGGACGACAGCTTGAGGCTGGTCGCCATCATCATCGCGATCGAGCCGACAAACATGAAGACATTGCGCAGCGCCACCGAGGCCGAGGAGCCGAAAGTCGCCTTGAGCTGGGTGGTGTCGGCCGACAGGCGCGAGACGATCTCGCCGGTTTTTTCGGCGTCGAAGAAGGTCTGGTCGAGCGTGGTGAGATGGCGGAAGAAATCGCCGCGCAAATCCGCGACGATGCGCTCGCCGATGGTCATGACCAGATAATAACGGCACGCTGAAGCCACGGCCAGCACCGCCACCACGCCGATCAGCAGCCCGAAATAGACATGCACCGACCCCTGGCCGCCGCCGTGAAAGCCGCGATCCACCATCTCGCGGATCGCGTAGGGCACGACGAGAGTGGCCAGCGAGGCGGCGGTGAGCGCCACCAGCGCCAGAGCGATTCGCCCGGTGCGTCTGCGCGCGTAAGGCAGAATGGGGCGCAAGGCGGATAGCGATGGACGTTTGCGCGCAGGTTCGGTCATCGTCGAGCGTCTCTCCTGGCTTTACGCGGCTCTTAGGTCAGAGCGAGGCCGCCGAATCAAGCGAAGCATTGTCGCGCCGCCGCTTGTCTCGGGCGCGCGGCTGCATTATAGCGGCGCCATACGAGAGCCGCAGGCGCGCCCTGGCGGCTCTCTTTTGTTGCCGCCCGTTTTGCTCTCCGAGGTCGAGCCATGAAAGCCGATATCCACCCTTCCTACCACTTGATCAAGGTCGTGATGACCAACGGGCAGGAGTTTACGACCCGCTCGACCCTGGGCGAGGATGGGCAGACGCTCAATCTCGACATCGACCCCAACACGCATCCGGCCTGGACCGGCGGCACGCAGCAGCTCACCGACCGCGGCGGCCGCCTGTCGCGCTTCAAGAGCCGCTTCGCCGGCCTCGGCGAAATCAAGAAGAAGTAAGCGGCGATACCGCGTGCGCGGTGAACAGGATCGCGCGCAGCGGCATCGCGCCGGAAGCCCCGAAGCGACTTCGGACACGAATTTGGCGACGCTTTCACGCATCGCCAGTTCTCCCTCACCAAATCTCCGCTCACCACGTCTCGCCGAACGGCCGCGCTTCGACCTCAAAGCTCCAGGCGCTGCGGTCCTGCTGGCAGAGCTGGTAGACCGTCTCGGCGACGCCCTCGGGCTTGATGAAGAAGCTCGCCGGCTTATCGGGCCGCTGCGCGCGCGTGCGCGCGAGATCGACGACGCCATCGACGACGATCAGCGCGACATGGATTCCGGCCGGCCATAGCGAGCGCGCCATCGATTCCGCCAGCGCGCGCTGAGCGGCCTTGCCCGCCGCGAAAGCCGCCGAGCGCGGCCCGCCGCGCCGCGAGGCGGTGGCGCCGATGAACACGATGGCGCCGTTGCCCGCCGCCTTCATCGCCGGGATCACCGCCTGCGAGCACAGCAGCGCGCCATAGGCGTTGACACGCCAGGACGCCTCGAAATCATCGGGCGTGATGTGCTCGACATCGGCGAACACGCCGCCCCCGGCATTGTAGACGAGGACCTCGACCTCGCCGAGATCGGCGCGGATGGCGGCGAAGGTTTTCGTCACATCCTCCGGCGAGGTCAGGTCGCAAGGGTAGGCGCGGCCTCCCGTCTCGGCGGCCAGCGGATCGAGCGCATCGCGGCGGCGCGCCAGCAGGGCGACCTGATAGCCGGCGGCGGCGAAGCGGCGCGCCGTCGCCGCGCTGATGCCGGGCCCGACGCCCGCGATGACAGCCACTTTGGTCATAACCGGTCTCCTTCCCCGCGTTGCTGACACGGATCGGGCTGCGGCTCAAATCACATGACGGCTGGACTGGTGAAATCCTGCGCGCCCGCCATATCAGGACCGTTGGTGGAGATGGCTCATGGACCTCGGACTCAAAGATAAACTCGCGCTGGTTAGCGGCAGCACGGCGGGTATCGGCTATGCGATTGCGCAGGTTCTGGCCGAGGAGGGCGCGCGCGTCATCGTCAACGGGCGCACGGCTGAAGCGGTGGAGACGGCGGTTGCGGCGCTGAAGGCGGCTGGCGGCGACGTGCTGGGCTTCGCCGGAGATCTCGCCCAGGCGGCGGTCGCCGAGGACCTCGCGGCGCACCATCCCCGCGTCGAGATTCTCGTCAACAATCTCGGCATTTTCGAGCCGAAGCCGTTCGAGGACATTCCCGACGCCGATTGGCTGCGCTTCTTCGACGTCAACGTTTTGAGCGGGGTGCGGCTGGCGCGGCTTTATCTGCCGGCGATGAAGCGCGCCGATTGGGGCCGCATCATCTTCATCTCCAGCGAGAGCGCCGTGCAGATCCCGGCCGAGATGATCCATTACGGCATGACGAAAACCGCGCAGCTCGCCGTCTCGCGCGGTCTCGCCGAGGCTGTGGCCGGCACGGGGATCACCGTCAATAGCGTGTTGCCCGGCCCGACGCGCTCGCGCGGCGTCGGCGATTTCGTCGAGCGCCTTGGGGCCGCGCAAGGCAAGTCCTTCGAGGAGGTCGAGAAGGAATTCTTCACCAAGGCGCGGCCGAGTTCGCTCATCAAACGCTTCGCCACCCCGCGCGAGGTGGCGACGCTGGTCGCCTACGTCGCCAGCCCGCTGGCCTCCGCCACCACCGGCGCGGCGCTCAGGGTCGATGGCGGGGTGGTGCGGAGCGCGGTGTGAACCGCGCCTAGATCACATAGCTCTTCAACGGCGCGAAGCCGTTGAAGCCCACCGACGAGTAGGTCGTCGTATAAGCCCCCGTGCCCTCGATCAGCACCTTGGCGCCGATCTCCAGCGACACTGGCAGCAGGTAAGGGTCCTTCTCGTAGAGCACATCGACGGAATCGCAGCTTGGCCCCGCCAGCACGCAGGGACTAAGTTCGTCCTCATCGAACTCGGTGCGGATCGGGTAGCGGATCATCTCGTCCATTGTCTCGGCGAGGCCGTTGAACTTGCCAATGTCGAGATAGACCCAACGGTTCTCGTCGCTATCCGCCTTCTTCGAGATCAGCACCACTTCCGCCTCGATGATCCCGGCGTTGCCGACCATTCCGCGCCCGGGCTCGATGATCGTCTCGGGGATGCGGTTGCCGAAATGGCGGCGCAGCGCCCGGAAAATAGCGCGGCCATAGGCCCGCACCGGCGCGACGTCCTTGAGATAGCGCGTCGGGAAGCCGCCGCCGAGATTGAGCATCGTAAGCTCGATCCCACGCTCGGCGAGATCACGGAAGATCGCCGCGGAGACTTTCAGCGCCCCGTCCCACATGCGCGGATCGCGCTGCTGCGAGCCGACATGGAACGACAGCCCATGCGCGACGAGGCCCAGCGCGTGAGCGCGCTCCAGCACCCGCGCCGCCATCTCCGGCGCGCAGCCGAACTTGCGTGACAACGGCCATTCCGCGCCCGCCCCGTCGCACAGGATGCGGCAGAACACGCGCGAACCCGGCGCGGCACGCGCGATCTTCTCGACCTCGGCCTCGCAGTCGACGGCATATAGACGGACGCCCAGCGCGAAGGCGCGCGCAATGTCGCGCTCCTTCTTGATCGTGTTGCCGAAGCTAATGCGCTCCGGCGCGGCGCCGGCGGCGAGCGCCTGCTCGATCTCCGGCGCGCTGGCGCAATCGAAGCAGGAGCCGAGGCGGGCGAGCAGGTCGAGGATCTCCGGCGCGGGATTCGCCTTCACCGCGTAGAACACCCGCGTATCCGGCAATGCTTTGGCGAAGCTGGCGTAATTGTCGCGCACGATGTCGAGATCGACGACGAGGCGCGGGCCGTCCTCGGGATGGCGGGCGAGGAATTCCTTGATGCGATCGGTCATAGCGGCATCCCCCGGCGCGATGGCGTCGCGCCGAAAACAAGATCATGAGGGAAGTCGGCGATACGGCCGCCCGCGCGCGCGGTGGAGACGCGCGAGGTCGTCGTTGACCCGCCAACGTGATCCCCTTCAGGTCCGGTCGCTCAGGCTGAAAGCCTTCGCGGCCGAACCCCTAGGGGTCCGATGCTGCGCCGTAGCTCCCGATGAAAGGAGCCATCGTTTGGAAAGGAGGTTTCCCTTCCGCACGCCCGGCAAGATAGACAAGCCTCTTTGGGTAGCGCCGGCCTTTGGAGGGCCGACAGAGACCAAAAAAGCCCGGTCCGTCGTTGCTTCAAGTCGCGTCCCCCGTTGGGCGGGGTGCGCCGGTTTGCCTCCGGCTGTCGGCCTTATCGAGGGCGGTTAACTGGCCTCTTGTCCAGATCCCCGCCGGCCGACACGCGTCCACAGGCACGTGCGTATTGGGCGAGGCGTAAATTGGGTGAGTCGTAGGCAATTGCAAGTGGTTTTTTCGCTTCGCCTGCATTTCGCGGGCGGCTGTGGCGCCGCGGCCCCTCGACGCATTTGCGGGCGCCGGCCGCGCCTGATAATGTGGGCGTCAAGCGCTGCAAATCCTGTGGCTGAAGGGCGGCGGTCGACACGCCGACATAAAACGTGAGCAACAGTCCCGAACTTGGCCCCTTGTGGGTGAAACTGGCCGGCGCCGGCGTCCGCCCGACGCGGCAACGGCTTGAACTGGCTGAGATTTTGTTCAAGGGCGAGCGCCATTTCACCGCCGAGATGATCTACGCGGAAGCGCGCTCGCTGCGCTATCCGCCCTCGCTCGGCACCGTCTACAACACGCTCAACCAGTTCGTGCAAAGCGGCCTGCTGCGCGAGATCGCCTTTTACGATTCGAAGCTCTGGTACGATACCAACACCGGCCCGCATTCGCACTATTATTGGGAGGATACGGACGAGCTTTCCGACATTCCGCCCGAGCATATTCCGCAACTTAGCGTGCCCGCGCCCCCGGGCGCCAAGGTGACGGCGGTTGACGTCATCGTGCGCGTGCGCGCCGACGAGGCGCACAGCGAATGCCCGATGGCGCGATTTGAAAACTTTCTAAAGTGAGGCTCAGCGCCCTCCGCGCGTCAGCACGAAATCGTAATCGAGCGTGCGGAACGGGGTCGTCATGACCTTGCCGTCCGGCGCTACGCCGGGCGGGTGGCGAGCGAAATCGGCGATCAAAGCCGGCCGCACGCCGAAGGCGACATCCTCGTCGATATGCTGGCTGCCGCGCACGAAGATATGCGTCGTCAGCGGGTCGGCGGCC
>JAJYDD010000108.1 GCA_021777795.1 Pseudomonadota bacterium
ATGCTGTTCTTCCTCGATTTCGCCAAACAGGCGAAATTCGTCGTCGAATCCTATGAGGACGAGGCCGAGGGCGTGATGGAGAAAGGCGCCGACGGGCGGGTGCGCATGACCCGCGCGACGCTGCGCCCGCTGATCCGCTTTGCGGGCGCCGCCCCGAGCGCTGAGGTGCTGGCGGCGATCCATCACAAGGCGCACGAGGCCTGCTACATCGCCAATTCGGTCACGACTGAGGTGAAGGTCGAAGCCCGCGCCGGTTGAGCGCCTGACCGAAACTTAAGCGCTTGCTTTCCTATCGCGTCCGCGATAGTAAAGCATATGCTTAACCAATCGCTCGATCTCGCCTTCCAGGCGCTCAGCGACGCCACCCGGCGCGACATTGTCGCGCGGCTGGCGGGCGGCCCGCTTAGCGTCAGCGAACTCGCCAAGCCGTTGCCGATGTCGCTGCCGGCGGTGCTGCAACATCTCAGCGTGCTGGAGAACGCCGGCCTCGTGGTCAGCGCCAAGAGCGGCCGCGTGCGCACCTGCCGGCTGGAGCCTTCCGCCATCGCCCAGGCCGAGCAATGGCTCACCGCCCAGCGCGGCGAATGGGAGCGCCGGCTCGACCGGCTCGCCGAATATCTCAACAGCCCCGAAGGAGACGCGACATGAAGCCAGAACCGATCGAAATTTCCCGCCTGTTCGACGCGCCCCCGGTGCGGGTGTTCGCCGCCTGGGCGACGGGGGAACGCGTCGCCCGCTGGTTCAGCCCGGAAGGGTGCAGCGTGCCCAAGGCGGAGATCGATTTCCGGCCCGGCGGAATTTTCGCTGTCGTCATGCGCCATCCCGACGGGCAGGACAGCCTGTGCCGCGGCGCCTTCGAGGAGGTGACGCCGCCTTCGCGCTTGGCCTTCACGATGCAAGTCGAGATGGGCGGCAAGCCGCGCTTTCGCGTCCACACCCTCGTCGATTTCGCGGCTGAGGGCGAAAAAACCCGCATGACCGTGCGCCAGAGCTACGATCTCCTCGACGCCGACTACGCCGCCGCCCCGGCCGGCGCGCGCGAGGGCTGGCGCACCACGCTCGACAAGCTCGCCCAAGAGATCGCGCGCGCCGAGGCCCCGGCGAGCCACGGAATGTTCAGCATCGTGCGCGAATTCCCGCAGCCGCCGGCGGCGCTCTACCGCGCCTTCGCCGACCCCAAGGCCAAGGCGCGCTGGTTCGCCAGCGAGGAGTGGACACCGCTGGCGCGTGAGATGGATGTGCGCGTCGGCGGGCGCGAGATCCTCAAAGGGCTCTGGAAGAGCGGCATGGTGACGACATTTGAGGCCGTCTATCTCGATGTCGTCCCCGGCGAGCGGTTGGTCTACGCCTATTCATTGCTTATCGACGCGCGCAAGATTTCGGTCTCGCTGGCCACCGTCGAGATCGCCGCCACGCCGGGCGGCTCGCGATTGAAGATCACCGAACAGGGTGTCTTCCTCGACGGCTACGAGGACAATGGCGCGCGCGAACACGGCACGCGCGAACTCGTCGAGCGGATCGCCCAGACGCTCTAGACTTCAGCGCTTGGCGTCGGTGAAGATCACCACTTCGTCGGGCGCCACGCGGTCGAGCAGGCCGTGCGCCTCCTGCACGAGCAGGTCGCTGTCGACGGATTCGTTGCGCAGCGAATCAACGCGGCGGCGCCAGCTTTCGCGTTCGTCCTGCAAGGCGGCGAGTTGCGCCTTCAGCGAAGCCAGTTGTTTGTCGAATTTGACCCGCGCCTCGGCGCCGTGCTTGCCCTCGGAGGCGTTGCGCACGAGATAAGCGCTCGCCCCCCCGAGCACGAGGTAGAAGAACGCCGGAATGAGGATCGCGCGCAGGCGGCTTCGGACGGCCATGCGAGCACAATGCGCCGGCCAAGGTTAACAGCCCCTTGCGATTTCGCCTCATCCGGCCGCCATCAGCGCCTCCCACTGGCGCAGCAGCCGCGGCGGAACGCCCGCTGCGTCGAAGCCGGGCGCAAGGGCCGAGACGGCCTGTCTCAGCAGCGGGCCGAAGGCTTCGGGCCGATGGAAGCCGAGCGGCGCCGCCTCGCCGCCTTCGAGCGGGACGGCGTCGGCGAGATCGACGGTAAGGCCGGTGTGGCTGCGCAGCGCCGCCTCGCTCGCCGCGCGCGAGCCTGCGTCGGCGCCGAGCGCATGGGCGTCCAGCACAAGAATATGCGGCGCGGCGTGGCACGCGAGCGCCAGCGCCCAGAACAGCAGGAACAGATCATGCGTCGCCTCCGGCGCCACCGTCCCGGGGAAGTGGTCGCCAGGCGTCGCCGTATCCGCCTGCGCATAGGCGGGGTATCGGCTGGCGAGATCCTCGTAGACCGGCGCGAGAATCGGCAGCGCCCGGTTCTCCTTCAGGATGCGCAAATAGCCGCTATGGAAATAGGGGCCGATGCGGGCGTAGGACGCCAGCATGCCGGCGGGGTGGCGGGCGAGATAGACGGTGACGGGATCAAGCTTGGCCTCCAGCCACGGCTGGCGCAGGAAGCCACGGCAGAACTTGAACAGCGACCGCCGCCCCAGCGAGGCGGCGTCCTCCACGAGCCAGCAAAGATAAGCCGCGAGCGCCGGCGCCTCGTCTTCGCGCGCGAGCGCGAAATTCTGGAACGCGAATTCCGGCCGATGCCTGGCGACCCCCGCATTGGGCAGGAACGGAAAGTCGGTCAAGTAATGAAAGCTCTTGGTCGGATGGCCGCGCCCGGCGCCGACCCCCATCTCGGCGAGACTGTTCCAAGTCGCTTTCGTATGCCGTGAATAATCCTCGTGCAGCGGCTCGTAGAACAGCGCGACCGGGTTCTGGTCGCGCAGCGCGAAAGCGAGATAGGTGCCGCCGGTGCGCCACATCGTCTGGATGACGACGGGACGTGTGGGCGCGATCATCGCGTCTTCAGGGCCGCCCGCCCGGCGAACCGCGCCTGATCGCCCAGTTCCTCCTCGATGCGGATGAGTTGGTTGTATTTGGCCAGCCGGTCCGAGCGCGCCAGCGAGCCGGTCTTGATCTGCCCGCAATTGGTGGCGACAGCGAGATCGGCGATGGTGGAATCCTCGGTCTCGCCGGAGCGGTGCGACATGACGGCGGTGTAGCCGGCGCGATGCGCCATATCGACGGCGGCGAGCGTCTCGGTCAACGAGCCGATCTGGTTGACCTTGACGAGAATCGAATTGGCGACGCCTTGCTTGATCCCGCGCCCGAGCCGCTCGACATTGGTGACGAAGAGATCGTCGCCGACGAGTTGCAGCTTCGACCCGAGTTGGTCGGTGGCGAGCTTCCAGCCCCGCCAATCGTCCTCGGCCAGACCGTCCTCGATCGAGACGATGGGATAGGCCGCGGCGAGCTTGCCGAGATATTCGACCTGTTGCTCGATGGAGCGCGTCTTGCCCTCGCCGGAATAGACATAGGCGCCGTCCTTGAAGAACTCGGTCGAGGCCGGATCGAGCGCCAGCGCGATCTCGTCCCCGGGCTTGAAGCCGGCGGCCTCGATCGCCTTTATGCAATAGTCGAGCGCCGCTTCCGCCGAGGGCAGGTTGGGCGCGAAGCCGCCCTCGTCGCCGACGGCGGTGTTGAGGCCCGCCTTCTTCAACAGGCCCTTCAGCGTATGAAACACTTCCGCGCCCCAACGCACCGCCTCGCGCAGCGACGGCGCACCGAGCGGCATAATCATGAATTCCTGGAAGTCGATGGGGTTGTCGGCATGGACGCCGCCGTTGATGACGTTCATCATCGGGACCGGGAGCACGCGCGCGCTCGCGCCGCCGATGTAGCGATAGAGCGGCAGGCCCGAGGCCTCGGCGGCGGCCTTGGCGACGGCGAGCGAGACGCCGAGAATCGCATTGGCGCCGAGCTTGGCCTTGTTGGGCGTGCCGTCCAATTCGATCATGGTCTCGTCGATCTTGATCTGATCCTCGGCCTCCAGGCCGGAGACGGCGTCGAAGATGTCGCGATTGACCGAATCGACCGCCTTCAACACGCCCTTGCCGCCGTAGCGGCTCTTGTCGCCGTCGCGCAGTTCCACCGCTTCATGGGCGCCGGTCGAGGCGCCAGAGGGCACGGCGGCGCGCCCCATCGAGCCGTCTTCCAGCGTCACGTCGACTTCGACCGTGGGATTGCCGCGGCTGTCGAGAATTTCGCGCGCGGCGATGTCGATGATGGCGGTCATTTCGGCTCCGTGACGTCAGCGCCGGCGCTGCCTTTTGCGGCGCCCGTAAAACGCCCGTTCCATACGATATCGCCCTGCATAACGAAAGCGCCCGTCGAGTTGCTAATCGAGTTGCCGGCGAACATTTGTTTCGACCCCTCAGCAAATGGTCATTTTTGCGGCGGCCACAAAAAAAATGCATGGCAGGGTTGCCCAAGATGGTGACACCGCGTCATCGATGTTCTAGACAATGAGCGCGTAGAAAAAGGAGGCCGCCGCCCCAACCCGAGGGGAGCGCCGTACGCCGAGTCTGTGGGAGGACGAGGAGCGGAAAGGTCGAATTCGCGCGGCTCTTCAGTAGTCTGAGACGCGAAGCGAACTGTCCGCCATAAAGGAACGGGCCATAATACAAGGTCGGGGCGCCAGCTCCGGCCTTGTTCTATTTGTCTATACTGGCGCCTTAAATTCAGGCGCCTGCGCGTTCGCCACGCGCCCAACCCTCGCGGATCTCGGCGACATAATCGGCCAGCCGCCCTTCGGCGATAGCCGCGCGCGCGCCCTCCATCAACCGCTGGTAATAGGCGATGTTGATCGCCGTCAGCGCCATCATGCCGAGAATCTCCCCGGATTTGACGAGATGGCGCAGATACGCGCGCGAGAATCGACGGCCCGCGAAAGCCGCCGAGGTCTCGTCGATGGGGCGCGGGTCGTCGAGGAAGCGCGCGTTCTTGAGGTTCATGCGCCCCTCGGCGGTATAGGCGAGGCCGTGCCGGCCGGCGCGCGTCGGCATCACGCAATCGAACATGTCGACGCCGCGCGACAGCGATTGCAACAGGTCGTCCGGCGTGCCGACGCCCATCAGATAGCGCGGCTTGCCCTGCGGCAGATAAGGCTCGACGGTCTCGATCATGTCGAGCATCTGAGCCTGCGGCTCGCCGACCGCGAGGCCGCCGATGGCGAGGCCGTGAAAATCCATGTCCGCCAGCGCCCGCGCGCTTTCGATTCGCAAATCGCGCTCGACGCCGCCCTGGACGATGCCGAAAACCGCCTGGCCCGCCTCGCCCTGGAAGGTGCGGCGCGAGCGCTCCGCCCAGCGCAGGCTCAGCCGCATCGCCCGCTCCGCCTCGGCATGGGCGCAGGGCAGGCGCACGCATTCGTCGAACTGCATCTGAATGTCGGACCCTAAAAGCGCCTGCACCTCCATCGAGCGCTCCGGCGTCAGTTCGTGGCGGGAGCCGTCGATATGCGATTGGAAGACGACGCCGCGCTCGTCGAGCTTGCGCAGCTTGGCCAGGCTCATCACCTGGAAGCCGCCGGAATCGGTGAGGATGGGCCGCTTCCACTGCATGAACTCATGCAGGCCCCCGAGCTTGGCGATGCGCTCGGCGCCCGGCGCCAGCATCAGATGATAGGTGTTGCCGAGCACGATGTCGGCGCCCAGCGCCTCGACCTCCTGCGGATACATCGCCTTGACCGTCGCCGCCGTGCCCACCGGCATGAAGGCGGGCGTGCGGATCACCCCTCGTGGGGTGACGATCTCACCCTGCCGCGCCGCCCCGTCGCGGGCCAGAATGCGGAACTCGAAGCCCATGCGCGCAAGCCTCTGCGATAGCGGCAAAGCGGCTCCCCTAGCCGCTTCCCCGCCTCCCGGCAAACTCAGACGGCGAGCCGCCGCTGTGCCGCCGCGCGCGCCATCGGCGCCGGACGTCCGTAGAGATAGCCTTGCGCGAGATCGACCCCGAGATCGACGAGCGCGCGCTGCTGGGCTTGCGTCTCCACGCCCTCGGCGACGACGATCATCTGGATGCGCGCCGCCAGCACGCACACCGAGGCGACGATGGCGCTCGAAATGTGATCGGCATGGATGTTCTGCACGAACTTGCGGTCGATCTTGATCTTCGAGAACGGGTAGTTCTGGATATAGGCGAGCGAGGAATAACCGACGCCGAAATCGTCGAGCGAGAATTTGACGCCGTGGTCGGCGAGCTCGCCGACGGCCTGGCGCGTCAGCGGCGTATCCTCCAGCAACAGCGATTCCGTGATTTCCAGATAGAGCCGGGACGGCTTCAATCCCGAGACGGCGAGCGCGCGCTTGACCGTCTCCACCAGCGGCTTGGGGCGGCGGAACTGCTGCGGGCTCAGGTTGACGCTGATCGACACCCGTTCGTCCCAGGTCGCGGCCTCGCGGCAGGCCTTTTCCAGCACGATCTCGCCGAGCCGGTGGATGGCGCCGTTCTGCTCGGCGATGCGCACGAAAAGGTCGGGCGGCACCAGCCCGCGGCTCGGGTGGCGCCATCGCGCCAG
The DNA here is from genome assembly GCA_021777795.1 of Pseudomonadota bacterium. Lineage (GTDB taxonomy): Bacteria > Pseudomonadota > Alphaproteobacteria > Rhizobiales > Beijerinckiaceae > Roseiarcus. The sequence continues at coordinate 6,455 of JAJYDD010000108.1, forward strand.
CGCCTCATAGCCGCTGACCGCGCCTGTCCTCAGGCACTTGATCGGCTGATACCAGACTTCCAGTCCGTCCTCGCGCAGCGCCTCGTCGAGTTCCGTCTCCAGAAGCCGCTCCTGGGCCAGCCGGTTGCGCAGCGATTCGTCGAACAGCCGGTAGCGCCCGCGGCCCTCGCGCTTGGCCTCGTAGAGCGCGCAATCGGCGTGCATCATCAACTCCGCCATGTCGCGCCCATGCTGGGGATAGACGGCGACGCCGACGCTGCCGGCGAGCATGACGAGATTGCCGTCGATCTCGAACGGCGCGCCGAGCCGTTCGAGGATCGTCTCCGCGAAGCCCGCGATGCGCTCCCCGTCGAACCGCTCGCCGCGCGCGATTAGCATGAACTCGTCGCCGCCCATGCGCGCCACCTCGGCGCGACCCTCGGCGGCCTGCCGCAGCCGTTCGCCGGTCTCCACGATGACAGCGTCGCCCATCGCGTGGCCGAAGGTGTCGTTGATCGCCTTGAAGCGGTCGAGATCGACGAGATAGATCGCGACCGCCGCATCCGGCTGGCCGCCAGCCTCGGCGATGGCGTCGGCGAAAGCCTGGGTGAGCGCGAAGCGGTTCATCAGGCCCGTCAGCATGTCGCGCCGCGCCATGCGGCGGTTGTTCTCGTCGGCGCGGAACAAGGCGACGATGCGCGCATGGCCGTGCCGACCCAGCACCATCGCCGCCCCGACCAGCGCCAGCGCCAGCCCGGCATAGAGATCGCCGTTCGGAATCGGACCATCCACCAGCGCGTAGATCTGCGGCGCGGTGATCGCGGCGATTTGCAACCGCAATGTCCAGGGCCGACCGGCGCTGCGGGTGACGAAGGCGAGCGTGTAGCCGGTGTAGGTGGAGAGCGCGAGCGCGAATGTGTCGGACCCCGCGCCGCGCAAGGTCAGCCCGGCGCAGGTGAGGCCCAGCGTCAGCGCGTAGAGCGTCGACCAGAAGGCGAAGATGCGGTCGCAGGCGATGATGTCGCGTCGGGTCAATCCCCGGCGCTCGCGCGCCTGATAGACCGCCAGCCGCGCGAACCGGCCGAAGCCGATGAAAACATGCGCCAGCGCATGGGCCAGAAAGATCCCGGCCCCCGTCACCCCATAGGCCGCCAGGGTGATGGCCACGGCGAGCGCCGTCGAGGCCGCCAGCGGCGCCTTGGCCGAGTGGATCGTGCCCACGAGATAGGCGTGCAGCGCCGCTTCGCCAAACGGCCCGGACCGGACCTTGGCTTCGCGCCCGCGCACGCCTGGATTGAAAATTTCCCCAAACATGCGCCGTAGGTTGCACGAATTCTCTTAGAATTGGCCTCCGAGATCGTGACGAAAACGGCGTTCCGGGTTCAGCTTTCGTCAACCCTGTCGAGGAAGCAGGCGTCGCCATAGCTGTAAAAGCGATAGTTTTCAGCGATGGCGTGGCGATAGGCGGCCAAAATCCGCTCCCGGCCGGAGAAGGCGGAGACCAGCATCAGCAGCGTCGAGCGCGGAAGGTGAAAATTTGTGATGAGCGCATCGACCGCCCGGAAGCGGTAGCCCGGCGCGATGAAGATGTCGGTCTCGGCGGTGAACGGCCGCAGCAGCCCGTTCGGCTCCGCGGCGCTTTCGAGCAGCCGCAGCGAGGTGGTGCCGACGGCGACGATGCGCCCGCCGCGCCGCCGCGTCGCATTGAGCGCCTCGGCCGTGGCCGCGTCGAGCCGGCCCCATTCCGAGTGCATGTGGTGTTCGGCCGTGTCCTCGGCCTTCACGGGTAGGAAGGTGCCGGCGCCGACATGCAGGGTGACGCGATGCACTTCGGCGCCGGCCTCGGCGATCCCGCGCATCAACGCGGGCGTGAAATGCAGGCCGGCGGTGGGCGCGGCGACCGCGCCGGGCTCGTCGGCGAAGATGGTCTGGTAATCGCGCCGGTCCTGCGCGCCGGCCGGGCGACGGGCGGCGATATAGGGTGGCAGCGGCGTCTGGCCGATGCGCTCGATCGCCTCGTCGAGCATGGGGCCGGAGAAATCGAAGGCGAAGATGATTTCGCCGCCCTCGCCCTTTTCCTCCACGGTCGCGTCGAGCGCGCCGAGCAGGCAGGCGGCGGATTGTGGCGCCTCGCCGAAGCGCACGCGCTCGCCGATTTTCAGCTTCTTGGCCGGGCGCACCAGCGCCCGCCAGCGGCTCCCGTCGAGCCGCTTGACCAGCATCGCCTCGATGCGCGCCGTCGCCTCCCCACGCTGGCGAAACCCGTCGAGCCGGGCGGGAATTACGCGGGTGTCGTTGACGACCAGCGCATCGCCGGGCCGGATCAGGCGCGGCAGGTCGGCGACGGTGAGATCGGCGAACGGGCCGGCGGCGGGCACATGCAGCAGCCGCGCGGATTCGCGAGGCTCGGCGGGGGCGAGCGCGATGCGCTCGGGCGGCAGGACGTAATCGAAGAGATCGACGCGCATCGCAACGGCCCGAGGCGGGGGGAAGCGGGCCTTGGCCCGCTCAGCTCAGCGTCGCCTTGACGATCTTATCGGGATCGCGAACGGGCTCGCCGCGCTTGATCTTGTCGACGTTCTCCATGCCCGACACCACCTTGCCCCAGGCCGTATATTGGCGGTCGAGGAAACGGGCGTCGTCGAAGCAGATGAAGAACTGCGAATTGGCGGAATCAGGGCTTTGCGCGCGCGCCATCGACACGGTGCCGCGCACATGCGGCTCGGCGTTGAACTCGGCCTTGATGTTGGGATATTTCGAGCCGCCCGTCCCGGTGCCGTGCGGGCAGCCGGTCTGCGCCATGAAACCCTCGATCACGCGGTGGAACACGACGCCGTCATAGAAGCCCTCGCCGACGAGCTTCTTGATGTGGGCGACGTGGCCGGGGGCGATGGCCGGGTTCATCTCGATGACGACCGGACCCTTGGTCGTCTCCAATGTCAGGGTGTTGCCTTCGGCGCTCATGTCTTTCTCCTTATTTCGCGTCGGGGACGAAGCGCATGGAAATGATCTTGTCGGGGTTGCTCACCGACCCGTTGTTCTCCTGCGTGCCGTGCTTGAGCTTGTCGATGGCGCTCATGCCGGAGACGACCGTGCCGACCACCGTATAACTGCCGTTGAGGAACGGCGCGTCGGCGGTGCAGATGAAGAACTGCGAATTGGCGGAATCCGGGTCCTGCGCGCGCGCCATGCCGACGCTGCCGCGCTGGAACGGCGTCGCCGAGGCTTCGAGCGGGACATTCGGCAGGTCCGAGCCGCCTGTGCCGTCGCCCTTGGGATCGCCGGTCTGCGCCATGAAGCCGGGGATCACGCGATGGAACTTGAGGCCATCGTAGAAATGGCGGGCGACCAAGGTCTGGATCTGCTTGGCGTTCTTGGGCGCGATATCGGGCAGCAGCTTGATGATGACGTCGCCATACTTCGTCTTCAGGTCGATGGTGTGGGTCGGCGCGTCGGCGGCGAAGGCCGGCAGGGCGGCGAGGAGGGGGAGCGCGATGAGCGCGCGCCGCGTCAATGCGAGCATCAGGAGCCTCGTCAAGGACCAGCGGAGGTTTCCGCGGGGCGGCTTGATAGCAGCTTCCGGCGAGTAAGCAACTTCGGCGGCAAAGCGGCGGAACGCCCCGTGGACGCGGCGGCGGCGGATGACTACATTAAGGCCCGCAACAGCAAAGCTTTGGATATGAGCGAAACGCAATCCCCTCCCGCGCTAAAGCCCAAGCTCAAGGTCGAGCGGCCGAAGCTCTATAAAGTGATCCTGTTCAACGACGATTTCACGCCGCGCGAGTTCGTGGTGAAGGTCCTGCAAGGCGAATTCCGCCTCAGCGAGGATCAGGCTTTGCGCGTCATGACCACCGCGCACCGCAAGGGCGTCTGCGTGGTCTCGGTCTATCCGCGCGACATCGCCGAGACCAAGGCGACGCGCGCCACCGACGCCGGCCGGGCGTTGGGCTTCCCGCTGCGGTTCGATGTCGAGCCGGAGGAGTGATCGCCTCATGAGCGAGCCCGCCCAGCGTTTGATGGACGTCGACGATTTTCTCACCTGGGCGTCGGCCCGCGAGGGCAAGTTCGAGTTGCACGAGGGCCGCCCGGTGGCGATGTCGCCAGAGCGGGTGCGCCATGCGGGGACGAAAACGGAATGCGCTTTCGCCCTGCGCGAAGCCATCCGCCGCGTCAACTTGCCCTGCCGCGCCTATGTCGATGGCATAATGATCCGCGCCCGCCGCGACCGCGCCTTCGTGCCCGACGTGCTTGTCGCTTGTCCGCCTCCGCCGCCTGATGTTGTCGAGATCG
>JAJYDD010000109.1 GCA_021777795.1 Pseudomonadota bacterium
CGACGACTCGGGGTATAATAATTTATGATGCCCCACTAGGACATGGCTACTTCCAGCTTTGCTGTTTATGCTCGTAAATTCTATATGTTTTGATAACTCTAAAGCTTTGGGGTGAATGGGTTTTGGTAGAGTCGATAAATCTACCGTCATATCAATGACAATTTTTTGAGATGAAATCCCCCACAGCGGAACGCATCAATCTGATATTGAAAAACAGAAGCAGGAACACCCCCAAGGTTAGTTTTTGCGAACTTCGACAACGCAACAGCATTTATAAAGACCACATCTTTATCTGACAGTTGAAACAGAGTTTCTATCTTAAAAGATACGGCCCCCCCTCCCATTTGCCCGCCGTTCGCTCTCGCTTTGATGGCGAACGCGTCAACAGCGTTTTCATGCGCATATGTTTTTATCGCCTGAAGGAGCGCCTTCACCGAGTTGCTATCTTTGTCGTCACCTAAAGTGAGCTTCCTTGTCCCACATGCGATGTGATGTGGGCCGCCGTCCTTTGCCGATACAAGGGCCAGCCTAGCCTCGCTGGCCTTGAGGTCCACTCCACACACAATCACTGCGATAGTCTTTCTCTTTGGCAATGCCAGCGCATACCTCTAACGCGCAAAGCATCTAAATGACAACGTGCTAGGGTCGAATCCAGCTCGCGCTCAAGGCGATCTACGCATAACATAAGCGCCGCGCCGCTTCCGCCCCTCTCAAAAGGCCCAATTTCCCTAACGAAAAGCATTCCGTCGAAATTCTTGAATTTCGTGCCGCCGGCAACAGCCGCAATGGGTCGAAAGGAGAGTTCAAACTGACCCCCCCCCGCCCGGCAACCCGCCCCCCTTGCCACCGTCCCCGATTCAGCTTAACCCCCGCCCCCGATGGGGATGGAGTTCCCCGATAACCGCCCGTGAAGGGCTGATGACTCCTACCGCAGTTTGTCGCGGTAGGGGTGTGTCCGCAACCCGCCGCAAGGCGGGTTTTTTGATGCCCGCCGCCTTGAAGGAGCGCGCATGAACTTTGCTTCCCTCCTCGCCGTCGCCCTGGGCGGCGCCTTCGGCAGTCTCGCCCGCTACGGCGTCTCGGCGCTCGCCTTGCCGATCAGCCGCGAATTGCCGATGGGCACGCTCATCATCAACATCGTCGGCAGCTTCGTCATCGGCTTCTTCGGCACGCTGACGCTGGCGCATGGCAAGTTTCCGGCGCCGGAGCCGTGGCGGCTGTTCGTGCTGGTCGGCGTCTGCGGCGGCTTCACCACCTTCTCGTCGTTCAGCTTGCAGACCTTCGATCTCATGCGCTCCGGTTATATGGGCCGGGCGATGTTCTATGTGGTCGCCTCGGTCGTGCTTTGCGTGGTCGGCGTCGGCCTCGGCCATATGCTGGCCGCGCGGCTCAACGGCGGCGCGGTCTCGGTGACGCAATATGTGATGGAGGAGGAGGCTTAGTTCCAACACGGCTCAGTTCGCTATTAGGTTAAATCCAAATCGCTGACTGAACTTTATTGGACCTAGATCGGCTCCGGCCCGCGCGAGATCGCGGCGATCCCGGTGCGCGACACTTCCACCAGCCCGATCGGGCGCATCAGATCGACGAAATCGTCGTTCTTGCGCGGCGCGCCGGTGATTTCGAAGATAAAACTCTCCGTCGTCGCGTCGATCACCTTGGCGCGGAACGCCTCGGCGAGCTGAAGCGCCTCGACCCGCGCGTCGCCCTTGCCGCGCACTTTCACCATCGCCAGCTCGCGCTCGATGGCGCGCGCGGCGAGCGTGAGGTCGGTGACGGAATGGACCGGCACCAGCCGCTCCAACTGGTGGCGCACCTGCTCGATGACCTCGGGCGTTCCCGAGGTGGCGATGGTGATGCGCGACAGGTGGTTCTCGTGCGCGACCTCGGCCACCGTCAGGCTCTCGATATTGAACGAGCGCGCCGAAAACAGGCCGACGACGCGGGCGAGCACCCCCGGCTCGTTATCGACCAGCACCGAAAGCGTGTGGCTCTCGGCGTTGTGCTTGCCGATCGGCGAGGAATAGGGCGAGGGCGGATAGGCTTTGGTCATGTCTTAAGGGTTCCCAGCGATCCAGCGTTGAAAGAGGTCGAAATCGATGTTGCCGCCGGAGAGAACGAGGCCGACCTTGCGGCTGCCGAGCCTCGATCTCTCCTGTGACGCTGCGGCGAGCGCGGCGGCGCCTGCGCCTTCAGCGAGATTGTGCGTATCCGTCCAATAGGCGCGGACCGCCGCGGCGATCTCGTCGTCGCTGACGGTGACGATGCGCGCGACGCGGCGCATGATGAGGTCGAGCGCCTCCGCGTCCGGGGCGCGCGTCGCCATGCCGTCGGCGTGGGTGTCGGCGGAGGGCGTCGTCACCGCGCGGCCGGCGGAGAAGGAGAGCGCATAGGCCGGTGCGCCCTCGGCCTGCACGCCGACGATTTCCGTGCGCAGCCTAAGCGCGTCGCGCGCGGCGACGGCGCCGCATATGCCGGAGCCCTGACCGATGGGAACATAGAGCACGTCGAGATCGGGATAGGCGCGCAAAAGCTCCAGCGCATAGGTGGCGACGCCACGCACGAGATCGCGATGGAAGGAGGGGACGAGTTCAAGGCCCTCCCGCGCCGCGAAGCGTCCCGCCTCCTCGCGCGCCGCCTGGAAATCCGAGCCATGCTCGACGAGCCTCGCCCCATAAGCGCGCATGGCTGCGTTCTTCTCGACCGAATTTCCATGCGGGACATAGATGATCGGCGTCAGACCGGCGCGCCCGCAGGCGAAGGCGAGGCTTTGGCCATGATTGCCGCGCGTGGCCGAGACGAGCGCGCGCGTCGCCGGGGCGCGGCGCATCAGCGCATCAACGAAGGTTAAGCCGCCGCGCACTTTGAAGGCGCCGGTCGGGTTGTGGTTCTCGTGCTTGACGATCGCCTCCGCGCCAAGCCGCTCGCAGAGCAGCGGCCAGCGCAACGCCGGCGTCGGCGGCAATGTCTGCGCGACGAGCGCGTGCGCGGCTTCGAGTTCGGCGAGGGTGAGCATCAATCTTTCCTGTCCGGAAGGACGGGCGGCCCCTCCCCCGCAAGGGGGAGGGAAAGCAGAGGGCGGCGCGAACCTCACACCAGCATTTTGCCGCGCTCGTCGATGACGTTGCCAAGCTCCACGCCGGCGTCGTCCTCCAATTCGGCGAGCAGCATCTCGTTATGCGCCTTGCCCGAGGGGATCATCGGGAAGCAGTTTTCCTTCTGATCGACCAGACAATCGAAGATCACCGGCCGCGGCGTCTCGATCATCTCCATGATCGCCGCGTCGAGCTGGGCCGGGTCCGAGCAGCGCATCCCGTGCGCGCCATAGGCTTCCGCGAGCTTGACGAAATCGGGCAACGAATCCGTGTAGCTCTCGGAATAGCGCCCGCCGTGCAGCAGTTCCTGCCACTGGCGCACCATGCCCATATATTGGTTGTTGAGGATGAAGATTTTCACCGGCAGCCGGTACTGGATCGCCGTCGACATCTCCTGAATGTTCATCAGGATCGAGGCCTCGCCGGCGATGTCGACGACCAGCGCTTTCGGATGCGCCATCTGCACGCCGATCGCCGCCGGCAGGCCATAGCCCATCGTCCCCAATCCGCCCGAAGTCATCCAGCGGTTCGGGGCCTCGAACTTGTAGTGCTGGGCCGCCCACATCTGATGCTGGCCGACTTCGGTGGTGATGTAGGTATCGCGGTCCTTGGTCAGTTCATAGAGCCGCTGGATGGCGTGTTGCGGCTTGATGATCTCTCTGGAATTGCGGAACCCGAAGGAGTTGCGGTCGCGCCAATGGTTGATCTTCTTCCACCACTCGGCGAGCGCCGAAGCGTCCGGCCGCGCGGCTTCCGCGCGCCACAGCCGCACCATATCCTCCAGCACATGCGCGCAATCGCCGATGATGCCGAGATCGACCTTGACGTTCTTGTTGATCGAGGACGGGTCGATATCGACATGGATCTTCTTGGAGTGCGGCGCGAAGGCGTCGAGGCGGCCGGTGATGCGGTCGTCGAAGCGCGCGCCCAGGCAGATCATCAGGTCGCAATCGTGCATGGCGTTGTTGGCTTCAAACGAGCCATGCATGCCGAGCATCCCCAGCCATTGCTTGTCAGAAGCCGGATAGGCGCCCAGGCCCATCAGCGTCGAGGTGATGGGAAAGCCCGTCAGCTTCACCAATTCGCGCAACAGCATCGCGGCGTTGGGGCCGGAATTGACGATGCCGCCGCCGGTGTAGAACACCGGGCGCTTGGCCTTGGTCATCATCTCGATGGCGTGCTTGATCTTGTCCTGGTCGCCCTTCAGCTTCGGCCGATAGGTCTTGTGCTGGATATTGCGCGGGAAATGATAGGCGCCGCTGGCGAACTGGATGTCCTTCGGCACGTCGATGACGACCGGACCCGGCCGACCCTGGGACGCGACGTAGAACGCCTCGTGCAGCACGCGCGGCAGATCCTCGATGCGGCGCACCAGGTAATTGTGCTTGGTGCAGTTGCGGGTGATGCCGGTGGTGTCGCACTCCTGAAAGGCGTCGGAGCCGATGAGATGCGTCGGCACTTGCCCGGTGATGCAGACGAGCGGGATGGAATCCATCAGCGCGTCAGTCAGCGCGGTGATGGCGTTGGTCGCGCCGGGGCCGGAGGTGACGAGCAGCACGCCGACTTTCCCGGTCGAGCGCGCATAGCCCTCGGCCGCATGGCCCGCGCCGCCTTCCTGGCGGACGAGAACATGGCGCACCTGATTCTGGCCGAACAGCGCGTCGTAGATCGGCAGCACCGCGCCGCCGGGATAGCCGAACACATATTCGACGCCCTGATCCTTGAGCGCCTCCACGATCATTTCGGCGCCGGTCATGTGCTTCGTCATTTGGGTCTCCTCAAGCGCGGAATTCAGGGCAATAAAAAAGGCCCGCGAGGGGCCTGGACATGCGCCGGTAGCGTGGAAGCGAACCCTCAGGTTCGTCCACCTCGCGGCGCATAGCGTACAATAAGGATAGCCACGGTTACGGCCTCACCGAACATCGATTGGGGCCGCAAACTACGGGCGCGGGCGAGCCGCGTCAAGGCGTTCGCGAAAAGATTTCGGCCTCGCCAGCCGGGCGTGCTATCGGCGGCGGATCACAGGGAGGCTCCGCCATGTCCAGCCGTCACCGCTCCGAGCGTTTCGAACGCGGCCTGAAAATCCGCCGCGAGGTGCTCGGCGACGCCCATGTCGATCGCAGCCTCGACGCCGCGACGGACTTCACCTGGCCCGCCCAGGAGATCGCCACCGAAAAAGCCTGGTGCGACCTCTGGAGCCGCCCCGGCCTCGACCGCAAGTCGCGCAGCATCCTGACGCTCGGCGTACTGGCGGTGATGAACCGGCCGCAGGAGTTCAAGGCGCATGTGCGCGGCGCGATCAACAATGGCGTGACGGTCGCCGAGTTGCAGGAGATCCTCATGCATCTCGGCGGTTACGCCGGATTTCCCGTCGCGCTCGACAGCTTCCGGCTGGCGGGCGAGGTGCTGAAGGATATGGGGCTGGCTTAAGACAACCGCGCGGCGACGTAAGCGTCGAATTTGTCCTTCCAGTCGGGATGCCAGCGCGACAGCGCCGGCCTCTTCTCGATGATGTCGCCGACGCTCCATTGCAGCCGCAAAGCGTCGAGCGGCTCCGAGACGACGTTGTCGGGGCAATAGACATAGAACTCGCCGGCCTCGACGCCGGCGATCATGCGCTCCACCACCTGCTCCGGCGTCCAGGCGCCGGCGGGCTTTTCGGTCTGGTCGCCGGCGGTGAGGCCGGTGAAGGTCCAGCCGGGCACCAGGAGATGCGCGCTGACCTGCCCACCGGGCTCGTTGCGCAGGGAATAGGCGAGTTGCTCGGTCAGCGCCCGCACGCCGGCCTTGGCCGTGGCGTAGGCGGGGTCGCCGGGGGGATTGGTGATGCCCTGCTTCGAGCCGGTGTTGACGATGGCCGCCGCCGTCCCTTGCGCCAACATGCGCGAAGCGAAGGCATCGACGCCGTGGATGACGCCGAACAGGTTGATGTCGAGGATCGCCCGCCAGCGCGGCAGCGTGCCCCAGCTCTTCGAGCCGTGGCCGATGGCGGCGTTGTTCATCAGCACATGGACCGCGCCAAAGGTCTCATAGGCGGAATCGCGCAGCTTCTCGACGTCCTCGTAGCGCGAGACGTCGCCGGCTATGGCGCGCACCTGCCCCGGCAGGCTCGCCGCGAATTCCGCCAGCAGCTTTTCCTCACGGTCGAACAGGCACAGCTTCATGCCGCGCGCCGCGAACATCTTCGCCGCCGCGCGGCCGATGCCGCTCGCAGCGCCCGTTATGACGGCGACATTCCCCCGATCGAACACGCTCATCGTTTTGCTCCTTGCGCCCGCGCTCTTTCCGGCGGCGCGGACAATAAGGCAAATCACGCTTTCTCACCGGCGCCGGGCGGGTCTATAAACCGGCCAAAGCCGCCCGAGGTTTCCGCTTATGTCCGCCAATATCCACGATCTCCTGCGCGCCCGCGCGACCAACCCCGACAAGACGGCGATCGAGACGCCGGACGGCCAGCGCATAACCTATCGCGAGCTTTACGCCCGCGCCGGGCGCATGGCGCGCGCGCTGGTCGATCTCGGCGTCGAGCCCGGCGACCGGGTGGCGGCGCAGATCGACAAATCCCCGGACGCGATCGTGCTGGCGCTCGCCTGTTTTCGCGCCGGCGCGGCGCTGCTGCCGCTCAACACCGCCTATACGCTGACGGAGCTGGAATATTTCCTCGGCGACGCCGAGCCGGCGCTGACCCTGTGCCGCCCCGGCCAACTCGAAGCCGTGCGCGCGCTGAGCGAACGGCTGGGGCTTCGGGCGGTCGAGAGCCTCGGCGATCGCGGCGACGGCACATTCCTCGCCCGCGTGGCGCAGACTTCCGAGGAACCGCCGACCGTGCCGCGCGCGCGCGACGATCTCGCCGCGATCCTCTACACCTCCGGCACGACGGGGCGCTCCAAGGGCGCGATGCTGACGCACGAGAACCTGTCCTCCAACGCCGAGGCGCTGGTCAGCCTCTGGCGCTTCACCGCCGACGATGTGCTAATCCACGCCTTGCCCGTCTATCACACGCACGGGCTGTTCGTGGCGACCAACGTGGCGCTGCTGGCCGGCGCGACGATGATTTTCCAGCCGAAATTCGACGCCGACGCGGTCATGGCGGCGATGCCGCGCGCGACGGCGCTGATGGGCGTGCCGACCTTCTACACCCGCCTGCTGGAGCATCCCGGCCTCACCCGCGCGGCGACCCAGCACATGCGGCTGTTCGTCTCCGGCTCGGCGCCGCTGCTGGCCGAGACGCATGAGCTTTGGCGCGAGCGGACCAGCCACGCCATCCTCGAACGCTACGGCATGACCGAAACCAACATGATTACCTCGAACCCCTACGAGGGCGACCGCATCGCCGGCACGGTCGGCTTTCCGCTGCCGGGCGTCTCCCTGCGCGTCGCCGAGCCCGAGGGCGGGCGCGTTCTGGCTCAAGGCGAGGTCGGCGTCATCGAGGTCAAGGGGCCGAACGTGTTCAAGGGCTATTGGCGGATGCCGGAAAAGACGGCCGCCGAGTTCCGCCCCGACGGCTTCTTCATCACCGGCGACCTCGGGATGGTCGACGCGCGGGGCTACGTGCATATTGTCGGCCGCGCCAAGGATCTCATCATCTCCGGCGGCTTCAACGTCTATCCCAAGGAAGTCGAGAGCGAGATCGACGCGATGGAAGGCGTGGTCGAGAGCGCCGTCGTCGGCCTCGCCCATCCCGATTTCGGCGAGGGCGTGGCGGCGGTGGTGGTGCGCGTGCCGGGGGCCTCGATCGACGAATTCGCCATCCGCGAGGCGCTTGAGGGGCGGCTGGCCAAGTTCAAGCAACCCAAGCGGGTGTTCTTCGTCGAGGCACTGCCGCGCAACGCGATGGGCAAGGTGCAGAAGGCGGCGCTGCGCGAGGCCTATAAGGGCGCGTTCCAGCCGTAAGGCGGCAAAGCCGTTTCCGATGCTCGCGATTTCATAGGGTAAGGCGCCAAAACATGAGACCCGACGCGGCGGCGGGGAGGATCGGCTAGGCTATTTATACACAGCTATTCTGTATTATAACGCCAAGCGCGAACGCGCCGACATCAACGAAAAGCGACGCCGCCGCTATGCCTCGTCAGCGGACGCACGCCTATCGCCCGCGCCGGGCCGCCTTTTGCCGGCGCTCCGGCTGCTTGGTTGCTGATCCATCCTCCTGAGCGAGCGACGCCTCGACATATTCGGCGACGGTGACAGCGCGTTCGCCATTGGCGGCGAGACGGGCGAGCAGTTGTGATAACGATTTGAACTCGTCTTGCGTGAGCATTCCAAACAGCGCATCGTTGACGGGGCGCTGAAAGGCGGCAAGCCGCGTCAGCAGACCGAAACCCTGAGCGGTGGCGTTGAGTTGGACCCGGCGACCGTCGCTCGGATGCGGGCTCTTCTCGATGAGACCATCGGACACTAGTTTGTTGACCTCATTGGTGATGAAGGCGCCGCTCAAACGCAACTGGGTCGCAAGCTGATTGATCCCCATCGGTTCGTCCAAGGTCGAGTTCTTGATCGCGGTCATGATCAGATACTGGGTCGGGGAGAGGCCGACGTGACTTGCAAACCTCGCCCGCGCGGCGTCCAGGCTGCGGCCGAAAGCAAACAAATCATACAGCAATCCTCGCAACGTCCGGTCGCCGTCCTTGTCGAGCAATTCAGGCCTTGAGGCCGTCAAAAGAGCGTCAGGCACAGCAGCCCTCTCATCGTCGTCGATTCCATCTGGCTTCCAAGACCACGCCTTGCGGCCTCTTTCAAGGCTTGACATTGCCAGATAGCTTTTTTAAAAAGATATCTGGCGAAGGCATATAGCCGACGAAGCGAAGAGCGCGGCTCGGACGGGCGTCGCGCCCTTGGGCTTCAGGGCCAATGCGGACGTGCGGCAAAACACCAAATGGAGCGATGACCCCGATGAACAATGTCGCGATTTTCTGGATGCAGCTTTTCACGAGCCTTTTCGTCTGCGGCCTCGTGGCGGTGTGGTACGTGGGACCATCACTCACCAAACTCTCTCGCAATTCCGCTCTAACCGTTCTGCTGTTTGTGCATGTGCTGCGCTATGTCGGGACGACCGAGCTGGTGCCGGGAATGATAGATCCGACACTGCCGACGGATTTTGTTTTCAGCGCCGCTTACGGCGATCTCTTGGAAGCGGCGCTAGCCTTGGTTTCCATCATCGCTCTGCGCGGCCATTGGCGGATCGCCATTGCGCTGGTCTGGGTGACCAACACCTGGGGATTTCTCGACCTGTTGAACGGCGTTCGCGGCGTCTTGCAGTTGAACGTTCCGCGCTTCAATCTCGCCACGCTCTGGTATGTCTATACGTTCTACGCCCCCGTGGTGGTTACTTCGCATCTGATGATATTCTGGGTTTTGATCAAGTCGAAGTCCTGGGATAGCAGCCTCGCCCGCGAGCCGGCGGGAGCGGCGCTCGCCTGATCGAAGGGGCGCGCCCCGCTATGCCCGCCCGCCCAACTGCGCCTCGATCGCCGTCTTGTCGATTACCGACCAGACTTCGGCGATCCTGCCTTCCTCGAAGCGGTAGAACACGTTCTCCGCGAACGTCACCCGCCGACCGTTGATCGGCAGGCCAAGGAAAACCCCGCGCGGCGCGCAATTGAAGCGCAGCCGCGCGGCGACATGAGGCGGATCGACCGCCAGCAATTCGATGACAAAGGCCAGATCGGGGATGGCGCGGAAATCCGCCTCCAGCATCGCCCGATAGCCCGAAAGCCCCAGGTATTCGCCGTTGCGGCGTGCGTTCTCGCCGACAAAGCGGTCGAGCGAAGCCCAATCCTGCGCGTCGAGGCAGGCCAGATAGCCGCGATAGATCGCCTCCAGGCTCATGAGGCGCCGAGCCGGCGAATGGTCTTGCGAATGGCTTTGGCGGTCAACATATCCTCCCGGTCCCTCTCGACCGCGAGCCTAATGCGAACGCCGACACAGCGGAAGCTGCGTTCAGAATTCCTTCCAATCGCCTGCGGCGCGTACAGGCCTCAGCGCCGACGCCCGCGCCGCCGGTTTGGCGGGAGGCGGCGCGCGGCGCTGGGGCTCGCGTCCGCCGAGATCGAACTGGCCGATCAGCGTGGACAGCGTCGTAGTCTCGCGAGCGAGCGATTGGCTCGCCGCCGTTCCCTGCTCCGCCATCGCCGCATTCTGCTGCGTGGAGGAGGATAGCTCGCCGACCGCCTGCTTGATCTCTCCCAGCGAGGCCATCTGCTGGCGGCTGGCGGCGAGGATTTCGCCGACCGCGCCATTCATCTCGGCGACCTTGGCGCCGATGCGCGCGAGCGCCGAGCCCGTGGCGCTGACCAGATCCACGCCGCCGGCGACCTCCGAGGTGGCGGCCGCGACCAGCGCCTTGATCTCCTTGGCCGCCTCGGCCGAGCGCTGGGCGAGGCCGCGCACTTCCGACGCCACGACCGCAAAGCCCCGGCCCGCATCTCCCGCCCGCGCGGCCTCGACGCCGGCGTTGAGGGCCAAGAGGTTGGTCTGGAACGCGATCTCGTCGATGGCGCCGATGATCTTGCCGATGTCGTTGGAGGATTTTTCGATTCGCCCCATCGCCGAGATCGCCTGCGCGACGACTTCGTTGCTCTGCTCGGCCTCCTTGCCGGCCTGCGAGA